>NZ_CAHJXD010000251.1 GCF_903644055.1 Sphingomonas bacterium
CCCCCTCGCCGCGATCGCCGCGCTCGCCACGCTCGGCGCTGTCCTCGTCGCCGCTCTCGGCATCGCCGAACGGCTCGCCGTCATCCTCGATCTCGTCGGCGATATCGTCGTCGGGCTCGGGGACGATCTGCGTGGGCAGGCGCGGCGCGTGCGCGGGGGGCGGACCGCCCGATTCGACCGTCATCCGCGCGCCCTCGGGCGTGCCGTCGCTCAAAATCTCGATCGCGACGCCGTAGCGTTCCTCGATGTCGGCGAGTTCGGCGCGCTTGCGGTTGAGCACGTAGAGCGCCGCTTCCTGGCTGCCGCGCAGGCGGAGCTGGCTGCCCCGGCCGCGCGCGGCCTCTTCCTCCAGCAGCCGCAGCGCGTGGAGGCCCGAGGAGGATGCGGTGCGGATGAAGCCCGATCCCTCGCAATGCGGGCAGGTCCGCGTCGAGGCTTCGAGCACGCCGGTGCGCAGCCGCTGGCGGCTCATCTCGAACAGGCCGAAGCCCGAGATGCGGCCGACCTGGATGCGCGCGCGATCATGCTTCAGCGCTTCCTTCATCGCGCGCTCGACCTTGCGGTTGTTGCCGTGCGATTCCATGTCGATGAAGTCGATCACCACCAGCCCGGCCATGTCGCGCAGGCGAAGCTGGCGGGCGATCTCGGCGGCCGCCTCCATGTTGGTGGAAACCGCGGTCTGCTCGATATTATGCTCGCGCGTCGAGCGGCCGGAGTTGATGTCGATCGACACCAGCGCCTCGGTCGGGTTGATGACCAGATAGCCGCCCGATTTGAGCTGGACGACGGGCTGGTACATCGCGGCGAGCTGATCCTCGACCCCGTAGCGCTGGAACAGGGGCACCGCGTCCGCATAAGGCGCGATCTTCCGGGCGTGGCTCGGCATCAGCAGCTTCATGAAGCTGCGCGCGGCGTGATAGCCGTCCTCACCCTCGACGATCACCTCGTCGATATCCTTGTTGTAGATGTCGCGGATCGCGCGCTTGATGAGGTCGCTGTCGCGATAGACTTCGGCGGGCGCCTCCGACGTCAGCGTCTTTTCGCGGATCTCGTCCCACAGCCGCGCGAGATAGTCGAAGTCGCGGCGGATCTCCTGCCGCGTGCGCTGCAAGCCGGCGGTGCGGACGATGCAGCCCATCGTGCGCGGCAGGTTGAGCTCGGTCATGATCGACTTCAGCCGCTTGCGATCCGAAGCGTTCGAAATCTTGCGGCTGATGCCGCCGCCGTGGCTGGTGTTGGGCATCAGCACGCAATAGCGGCCCGCGAGGCTGAGATAGGTGGTCAGCGCCGCGCCCTTGTTGCCGCGCTCTTCCTTGACGACCTGCACCAACAGCACCTGCCGCCGGCGGATCACGTCCTGGATCTTGTAGCGGCGCCTGAGGTTCATCCGCCGCTGGCGCAGCGATTCGACCGCCTGATCGTCGGATTTGGTGGAGGTCGCCTGGCGGACGGGGCGATCGCCCTCATCCTCGCCGTCCGAATAATCCTCGTCCGAATCCAGCGTCTCGCGGCCGCCAAGGTCGCTGGCCTCGTCCATCGGCTCGACGGTCTCGACGTCATCGTCGTCGCCATCCTCCTCGTCGTCGCCATGCTCGCGGGCGCGCAGCGCCTCTTCCTCGGCGGCGTGCTCGGCCTCCTCGCGCAGCAGCGCCTCGCGATCCTCCTTGGGGATCTGATAATAATCGGGATGGATTTCGGAGAAAGCGAGGAAGCCGTGGCGGTTGCCGCCATATTCGATGAACGCCGCCTGCAACGACGGTTCGACCCGCGTGACCTTGGCTAGATAGATGTTCCCCTTGAGCTGCTTATGCTCTTCGGATTCGAAATCAAATTCCTCGACGCGGTTCCCCTTGACGACGGCCACGCGGGTTTCTTCCCGGTGGCGCGCGTCGATCAGCATGCGCATGGACATTAAATGGTCTCCGGGCGCCGGCGCGCGCTAATTTGCTGCGCCGTGCGCGATGGGACGGCGGGGTCAGCCAATGCCCGTGCGGGCGCGCCTCGCCGTCGATTGTTGTGGTGGATACTGCCTTGGCGGCACGGCCACCCGGAAAGCCGAGGCTTCCGGAAACGCCCTCGGCCCGACGATCGCGCGCGGATGCGGCGGCAACGGGCAAGAGGGAAAGATGGCACATGCGGCTTCAACCTGGACGATGCCGGCCGCGAACTACGCGCCGGCGCACCCGGCAAAAGAACCGGATAGAATGCGGGTAGCATCGCGCGCGGCTTGCGGCAAGACGAGGGGGGCGGCGCCCTGCCATCATCGTCATCCCGGGGCGACGATGACGCTTCACCCTCGCCTCATCGAAGTCTAGGAGGCTTGGCCGTGCGCGGCCTGCTCTTCGTCCTGCCTCTCCTCGTCGCCATGCCGGCGGCGGCCAAGGCGCCGCCCAACCGCGCGAGCGCGGCGATTCCGACGCGCCCGTCGCTGCTCGGTTTGCCCAAGGTGCTCGGCGCCCGGCGCGCCGATGCGCCGCTGATCGTGATCGATCCAGGGCATGGCGGCCACGATCCGGGCTCGTCTTCCGCCGACGGCGAGACGCACGAGAAGGATATCGCGCTCACGATCGCCAAGGCGGTGCGCGACGAACTGGTCGCGAGCGGTTCGTTCCGCGTCGCGCTCACGAGGTCCGACGACCGATTCCTCGTGCTGGCAGAGCGGCGGGAGATCGCGCGGCGGCTGCGCGCCGATCTGTTCGTCTCGATCCACTGCGACAGCGCCCCCAGCCCGGCGGCGCGCGGCGCCAGCATCTACACGCTGTCGGACACCTCCTCGGACAAGGTCGCCGCGCGGCTGGCGGCGCGCGAGAACAAGGCCGACGTGATCAACGGCATCGATCTTTCGAGCGAGACCAGCGACGTCTCGTCGATCCTGATCGATCTCGCGCGGCGCGAGACGATGAACGTCTCCTCCACCTTCGCCGATCGCCTCCAGAAGGAGCTGGCGCCGCTGATCGGCCTCAAGCCCACCTTCCACAAATTCGCCGGGCTGATGGTGCTGAAGGCGCCCGATGTGCCTTCGGTGCTGCTGGAGACGGGCTATATCTCCAACGAAGAGGATCTCGCGCTTCTCGTGTCGGAAGACTATCGGGAGAAGATCGCCATCGCCGTCCGGCGCGCGGCGACCAGCCATTTCGCGCGTCAGCTCGCCGCGCGGACCAGGGAGAGGAAAGAGGAATGATCCGACACAGGTTCCTGGCCGCCGTCCTGCTGGCCGCCGCGCCGCTCGGCGCGGGCGCGGCACCTCCCTCGATCAAGGCGCCGATCGAGGCGGCGATCGCCGATCCGGCGCGCCCGCCCGAGGATGTCGCCCGCGATGCCGATCGCAAGCCCGCCGAGATGCTGAGGTTCGCGGGCGTCAAGCCGGGGATGACCGTGGTCGATCTGCTGCCCGGCGGCGGCTATTTCACGCGGCTCTTCGCCGATGTCGTCGGCCCGACGGGCAAGGTCATCGCCTATGCGCCCGACGAGATGCTCAAGAGCCAGAAGGCCATCGACCGGCTGGACGGCCTGGCCACCGGCCACGCCAACGTCCAGGCGTATCACGACAAGCTGATGGATCCCCCGCCGCCCGCCGCCACCGATATCGCCTGGACCGCGCAGAATTATCATGACCTGCATAATCTCGCCGGTGTCGATCTCGTCGCGTTCAACAAGATGATCTACGCCAATCTCAAGCCCGGCGGCGTCTATGTGATCCTCGATCATGCCGCCAAGGCGGGCTCGGGCATCGCCGATACCGACACGCTCCACCGCATCGATCCGGCGGTGGTGAAGCGGGAGGCGATCGCCGCGGGCTTCGTATTCGACGGCGAGAGCAAGGTCCTCGCCAACCCGGCCGACGATCATATGCTGAAGGTCTTCGATCCCGCGCTGCGCGGCCATACCGATCAGTTCCTCTACCGCTTCCGCAAGCCCAGGAAGTAAGCGCCGATGCTTTCCACCTGCGATCCCAGCGCCGCGAGGAGAGGCGAGTGAAGTTCACACTCCGCCGCCCCGGCGCGTTCGGCGTCCTCGGCTCCTATTGGGCCGAACGCCGCGTGCGCTGGACGGCCTATGTCCTCGGCCTCTTCCTGCTCGGCTGGCTGGCCTTCTGGTATTTCTTCGTGCTCGGCCTCCCCTCGACCGACGCCTTGCTCACCTACGAGCCCCCGCTCCCCACCAACGTCCGCGCGCTCGACGGCACGCCGGTCTACAGCTTCGCGCGCGAGCGCCGCGTCGAGCTCGGCTACGACGAGTTCCCGCGGCCGCTGGTCGAGGCGTTCATTTCCGCCGAGGACAAGAATTTCTTCCGGCACCATGGCGTGGCGCCGCTCAAGTTCGGCAATGCCGTGATCCAATATTTCACGCATTACGGCTCGGGCGAGCGCGCGCACGGCGGCTCGACGATCACCCAGCAGGTCGCCAAGAATCTGCTGATCGGCAACGAATATTCGCCGACGCGCAAGGTGCGCGAGGCGGTGCTGGCGATCCGGATCGAAAATTCGCTCAACAAGGCGCAGATTCTCGAACTCTACCTCAACCAGATCTTCCTCGGCCGGAACGCTTATGGCGTGCAATCGGCGGCGCGCGCCTATTTCGGTAAGGACGTCGACGGGCTCACCATCCCCGAGGTCGCCTATCTCGCCACGCTTCCCCGCGCGCCTTCCAACTATGATCCCGATCGCCACGCCGATCGCGCGCTAGACCGCCGCCGCTATGTGCTCCGCCAGATGCGGGCCAACGGCTATATCACCCCCGCGCAGGAGGCCGACGCCGACGCGACGCCGCTCGGCACCGTCCGCCGCTCCGACGCGCGGATCGAGCGCGAGCGCGCGTTCGAGGGCTATTATATGGAGGAGGTGCGCCGCGAGCTGATGGCGCGCTACGGCGAGGCCGCCGAGAAGGGCGCGCACGGCGTCTATACCGGCGGCCTCTGGGTGCGCACCTCGCTCGATCCCAAGGTGCAGGCCGCCGCGCAGGATGCGCTGCGCGCCGGGCTGATCCGCTACG
>NZ_CAHJXD010000252.1 GCF_903644055.1 Sphingomonas bacterium
GCCGCCGTCGCCGCGCGGCTGCGCTGGCCCAGCAGCAGCGCGAGCGCATCGGCCAGCGCCTCGCAATTCTCGCCATGCGCGGGATCGCAGCCGAGCAGCTTGGTTGAGACGGCCTTGGGGCTGCCCTCCTTGGTCCGCACCAGGCCGATCATCTCGGGCAGCAGCGCGGCGCGGCCCGCGGCGTCGGCGTCGAGGAAGCGCGCGATCCGGTCGGCATGATCGAGGCCGGTCTTGGTGCCCCAGGCGAGATTGGCGGCACGGATCGCCCGCAGGCCCGCGCAATCGAAGGTGCTGCACTCCTCGGCGATCCGCGCTTCGATATCGTCGAGCCAGACGTCCAGCGCGGTGCGCACGCGCGCCTCGATGCCTTGCCGGCCGCCCAGCTCCGCCATCGCCTGCGGCGCGCGCGCGCAGGCCTTGAGATAGTTTTCGGCCTTCTCCTCGCCGAGCCGGCGGCTGAGCGTCTGCACGTCGGCGATCAGGCCGAGATCGCTGCCGCGCTCGGCCTCGACCAGCAGGCGCCCCAACGTCTCGCGCGCCAGCGCCGCCTCCGCGCGCCCTTCGAGCGGACGGAAGCCGGGCACCAGCCCCGCCTCGGCCGGAAAGGCGGCGAGCAGGGTCTGCGCGAAGGCGTGGATCGTCTGGATGCGCAGACCACCGCCGGGCGCATCGAGCACGCGCGCGAACAGCCGCCGCGCCGCGCGCACCGAGGGCGCGTCGCGCGCCTCGCCCAGCGCGAACAATTCCTTTTCGAGCTTGTTCTCGGGCATCCGCACCCAGCTCGCCAGGCGCGCCTGGATACGATCGGCCATCTCGGCGGCGCCGGCCTTGGTGAAGGTGAGGCAGAGGATCGCGGCGGGATCGGCGCCGCTCAGCAGCAGCCGCAGCACGCGCGCGGTCAGCACATGCGTCTTGCCCGTTCCCGCCGAGGCTGAAAGCCAGACCAGCCGCTCGGGATGCGACGCATCGGCCTGCGCGCCGCGCAGCAGATCGAGCGGCTTGATCCGGCCGCTCATTCGGCCGCTCCCGAAGGCACGCGGCCATACCATTCGTCGAGCCGCATGAGCTGGTCGTAATCGCCATAGGGCGCATGTTCGGGATGGAGCTTGGCGGTGAACGGCGCGTCGCCGAGCAGCCAGCGCTGCGCGGCTTCCTCCAGCACGCGCGCCGATCGCGCGGTGAAATCCTCGGGCGGAATGCCGCGCCCCTGGCGATCGATCTCGGTCGGCGAGCGCATATGGCCGAGCGTGTCGTTCCGCGCGGCGAGCGACCAATATTCGAAGCCGCTCGGTACGCCCCCCACGCCCTCGAACCCGCCGCGCTCGGCGATCAGCCCGAGCAGGCCGAGCTGCATCGAATAGCCTTCCTCCACCGCGCGCGTGCTCGGCGGCTTGCCCGTCTTATAGTCGACGATCGCGAGGCCGCCGTCGGCCAGCCGGTCGATCCGATCGGCGGTGCCGCGCAGCGTCAGGCCGTCAATCGCGATCTCGCCCTTGATCTCCGCCGCGATCGGGTGACGGCCGGCGGCGGCAAGTCCGGCGGAATAGGCCGCGATCCAGTCGATCGCCTCCAGCAGGCGCGGCGTCCACATCGCGCGCAGCACCGGATGCGCGGCGGCGGTGCCGAGCAAAGCCTCGGCGCGCGGCCTGAGCCTCGCCGGATCGCACCCGTCCTCCCGGAACCAGGCGTCGAGGATCGCATGCACCGCCGTACCGCGCCATGCCGCGCTCGGATCGGCATCGACCGCGTCCCAGGCGCGCAGCCGCAGCATCGCATCGGCGTAGAAAGCGAAGGGATCGGCCTTGAGGCGATCGAGCTTGGTCACCGCGATCGCGCGCGGTCGATCGGCGATCGGCGGCGCGGGCTCGGGGCGGAGCGCGGGCGATTGCGGCCCGCCATCGTCGATCGCCTGCGCCCAGCGGCTGAGGGCGTTGCGCCGCTTGAGCCCCCCCGTCATCGCCTCCAGCCGCAGCCAGAAGCGCGAGGCGATCGTCGGCGCGCGCGCATCGCGCCGCGCGCGGGTCAGCAGCACCTGGGGGCTGCCGAGCGCCGCGGCAAATTCCTGCGCCTCGACGCCGATCCGCTCCTCCAGCCCCGGCAGGCCGAGCGCGGCGCGGATCGCGGGCGCGAGCCAGGGATCGGGCGCGGGCAAAGCGGGCCACACGCCCTCGTTGAGCCCCCCCGCCACGATCAGATCGGCGCGCTGCAACCGTGCCTCGATCAGGCCCCAGATCGAAATGCGCGGGTGCCCGCCCTGCGGCGGCCGTACCGCCACCCCCTCCAGCGCCGCGCGCAGGAAAGCCGGAAAGCCTTCGAGCGAGATCGATCGCGGCCCCTCGCCCGCCGCATCCTCCAGCCCGGCGACGAGATCGGCGGCGGCGCGCCCCGCCGCGCGCGACCATGCGGCGTCCCCGGCGAGTTCAGTCGCCGCCGCGCGTATGCCGCCGAGCAGGCCCGCCAGCGAAGGCGTCCGGTCGATCGCCGCCAGCGTGGTCAGCAGCGGCAAGGCGTCGTCGTGCCAGAAACCGAGCGCGGCCTTGCGATCGCGCGCCTGCCACCCGTCTCCCTCGGCGAGATAGGCGCCGATTCCCGCCAGCCCCGGCGCGGGACGCGGCCCACGCAACGCGCGATCGAGCAGCCGCACGCCGTCCAGCCACGCCAGGCGCTCGTCCCCGGCGCGGACCAGCGGATGCTTGAGCAGAGTGAGCAGCGCGACCGGCGCGAAATCCTCGGCCAGCACGTCGGCGATCGCCAGCAGCAGCGTGCCCGGCGCCAGCAGCGAGAGCGGCCGTCCGGCGCTGTCGTCGGCCTCGATCCCCCAGCGCGCGAGATGCGCCGAAACGCGCGTGGCGAGCCCGCGATCGGGAGTGACCAGCGCGGCGGTGCGCCCGGGCTGCTCGATCGCCTCGCGCAGCGCCAGCGCGATCGCCTGCGCCTCCGCCGCCGGCGTCGCAAATTCGGCGGCGCGCACGCCGGGCAATTGCCGTTCCCGCGCAGGCAGGGAGCGCCAGCGATCGGTAAAGGCGGCGGGCGCCATCGCATGGCCG
>NZ_CAHJXD010000253.1 GCF_903644055.1 Sphingomonas bacterium
CGCCCGCCCGCGCGATCCTGCCGCGCTCACCGCCGATGCGGTGAGGATGCGCGGCGAGATCGCGCGCCACAAGCCGCCCGCCGGGCCGCTCGACGTCAAGCTGGTCGCGGGCGGGCTGGTCGATGCCGAATTCACCGTGCATCTCCTCCAGCTCCGCGATCACGTCGGTCTGTCGCCCTCGCTGTCGCGGGCCGCGCGGACGCTGCAGGCGGCGGGCAGGCTCGCGCCGGGCTTCGATGCGGCGGCGGTCCTGCTCACGCGAATGCTGATCATGCTTCGCCTGCTGGCGGGTGCCGATGGCGCGCCGGGGGCGGCATCGCGATCGCTGATGGCCGGCGCCTGCGGCCACCCCGATTGGGCGGGGCTGATCGCGGCTTACGATGCCGCGCGCGCGCTGATCGGGGGGGAGTGGCGGCGCGTGGCCGGTATCGCCGAAGCCTGATAAGGCCGGAGCGATTTTCAACCGAGGAACCCGAATCCATGCTCAACGAAGGCGATGCCGCACCCGATGTCCTGCTCCAGATGGGCGATGGTTCCAGCCTGCCGCTGTCGCAACTCGGCCGCCCGCTCGTCGTCTATTTCTATCCCAAGGACGATACGTCGGGCTGCACCGCCGAGGCCAAGGACTTCTCCGATCTGCTCGCCGCGTTCGAGATGGCGGGCGCGGGGCTGATCGGCATTTCGAAGAACACGCCCAAGGAGCATAATAAGTTCATCGCCAAATATGATCTCAAGGTGACGCTGGCGACCGATGCCGACGGATCGGTGTGCGACGCCTTCGGCGTCTGGGTCGAGAAGAGCATGTACGGCCGCAAATATATGGGGATCGAGCGATCGACCTTCCTGATCGACGCGGACGGCCGCATTGCCACAGCGTGGCGCAAGGTCTCCGTGCCCGGCCATGCCGCCGAGGTGCTCGCCGCCGCCGCGGCGCTCAAGCAGGGGTGACGCAGATGTTCCTCCCCGGTGAGGGATCGGTCGCATCACGCGGGATTCGCGCCTGCCGCCCCGTTTCGCGGCGCGCTTAAGCCGCCGTTCAACGGCTCGGCGCGGCGGCAAGCCGGTCTGACGCCGGATTGCCCTGCGGAGGTTGCCCCCGCCCAAATCGACGGACAGACAGGATTCGATCGCTAGCGGGAGGGGCAATTCCACCAGCGGTTTCGTATATCCGGGTCAGCATGCGGCGGGGGCTGCGTGCGCGCCAGGAGCCAGATCGCCGGGGATAGAATGACATCAGGTCGGACGTTGATACGCGCCATCGGTGCGGCACTTCTCGTATTCGTTGCCATCCCCAACGCCGCGATGGCCGCGGATGTTCCCATGTTCGATAAAGGCGTGCGGGTCGGCGATGCCTCGCCCGCCCAGGCGGCGGCGATCGGCGGCACCGACGATCAATTCCATACCTTGTTCGTGGGCTGGCAGCGCCAGGACGCGGTCGGCCAGCCGGCGATGGCGGTGCCGTCCTCCAAGCCGCTCAACAGCGCGACCTTCACCTCGGGCTATGGCGTCCGCTCCGATCCGTTTCGCGGCTCGGCGGCGATGCACGCCGGCGTCGATCTCGCGGCCCCCACCGGCACGGCGGTCTATGCCACCGCCGACGGCATCGTCGATCGCGCCGAATGGACCGGCGGCTACGGCAATCTGGTCGAGATCGCGCACGGCAAGGGCTTGCAGACGCGCTTCGGCCATCTCTCGCGCATCCTCGTCCACAGCGGCCAGTCGGTCCATCGCGGCGACCTGATCGCACTGGTCGGCTCGACCGGCCGTTCGACCGGTCCCCACCTCCATTACGAGGTCCGCATGGACGGCCACGCGGTCAACCCCGTGCCCTATCTCCAGTCGAGCGATTATGTCGTCGCGTTGCAGCAGCGCGCGAGCAATGTCGCCCTTGGCGGTCCGGACGACGCCGACTGAGCTTGTCGCGGAAGGGTCGCGCGCCTATTTCACACATATGAGCGAGCCCGCGATCGATCTGACCACCTCCGCCGCACAGCGCGTCGCGACGATCGCCGCCAAGCAGGGCAAGCCGCCGATCCTGCGTCTCGCGGTCGAGGGTGGGGGCTGCGCGGGCTTCCAGTACAAGTTCGGCCTCGCCGATGCGGTCGAGGGCGATGATGCGGTGGCGGAGCGCGACGGCGTTCGGCTGGTGGTCGATAGCGTCAGTCTCGATCTCGTGCGCGGCAGTGCTGTCGATTATGTCGAATCGCTGGGTGGTGCTGCGTTTCGCGTGACCAATCCGGTCGCCGCCTCGGGCTGCGGCTGCGGAACGAGCTTCTCGATCTGATCATGCGGGCGGGCCGGCCGCGATGAAGATCGCGACCTTCAACATCAACGGCATCGGCGCGCGCCTGCCGCGCCTGCTCGAATGGCTCGAGGAAAGCCGGCCCGACGTCGCCTGCCTCCAGGAATTGAAGGCGCCCGACGAGCGCTTTCCGGAGCGCGAGATCGCCGCCGCCGGCTATAATGCGATCTGGCACGGGCAGAAGAGCTGGAACGGCGTCGCGATCCTCGCCAGGGGCATGGATCTGCACGAAACGCGGCGCGGTCTTCCCAACGATCCCGATCCCGCGCACAGCCGCTATATCGAGGCGGCGGTCGGCGGCATCATCGTCGGCGGGCTCTATCTGCCCAACGGCAATCCGATTCCCGGCCCCAAGTTCGATTACAAGCTCGCCTGGTTCGAGGCGTTGCTCGCTCATGCCGGAACGCTGTTCGCCACCGAGGCGCCGGTCGTGCTGGCGGGCGACTGGAACGTCATCCCGACCGAATCGACCGACGACGTCTATTCGGCGAGGCGGATGGGCGGCGATGCGCTGATGCAGCCCGAAAGCCGCGCCTGCTTCGCCCGGCTGCGCCATGCCGGCTGGACCGATGCGGTCCGCGCGATCCATCCCGCCGGCCCGGTCTACACCTTCTGGGATTATACGATGAACGCCTGGCCGCGTGACGCGGGCTTCCGCATCGATCATCTGATGCTCAGTCCCGCCGCCGCCGATCGCCTGATCGACGCCGGGGTCGATCGCGAAGCGCGCGCCAAGGAGAAAGCCAGCGATCACGCGCCGACCTGGATCAAGCTTCGGTAAAAGTCCGTTTGGCGGCACCGGCCCGCACCCCCACCCGACCTCCCACAGAGTATCCTGATTGGGAGGTCGGGTGGGGGAGCGGGCCGGTGCCGCCTGAAACTAGCTCTTCGCGAGTTTCCAAACAAATTCTGAGTCGTGCTACCGTCTTGGAACGCCGCCACCTTTGGGAGACCGATCATGCGCCTGCTCACCGCCCTCGTCCCGCTCGCTCTCATTGCCATGCCCGCGCAGGCGCAGGTGTCGCCGCACACCTTCGCGCTCAAGAATGCGAGCGGTGGATCGGCGGGCACGGTCACGCTCACCGATGCGCCGAAGGGCCTGCTGGTGCACGTCGAGGCGACGGGGTTGACCCCCGGCTGGCACGGCATCCACATCCACGAGAAGGCCGATTGCTCGGATGCCGCGTTCAAGACGGCGGGCGCGCATGTCCATTCGGCGGTTCCCGTGGTCCACGGCCTGCTCAATCCGGCGGCCAGCGACCAGGGCGATCTGACCAACATCTATGCGGGCGCGGACGGTGCCGCCAAGGCGGACATAGCGACGACGATGGCCTCGCTCGCCGGGATGGCCGGAACCGCCAAGCTGCTCGACGCCGATGGTTCGGCGATCGTCATCCACGCCAAGCCCGACGATTATACGACGCAGCCGATCGGCGGCTCGGGCGATCGCGTCGCCTGCGGGGTGGTGCGCTAGCGGCTGTCCCCTCCACGCTGGAACCGTCACCCCGGCCTTGAGCCGGGGTCCCGCTGCCTGCCGACGCTGAAGAAGAAGCGTCACCCCGGCTCAAGGCCGGGGTGACGGTTCCAGCTTGATCAGCAAAGCGCCTGAAGAATTTTTGGTTGGGGGGGGCGCCCCGCCGCCGGGGGGGATGGCTGGCGGGGCGCTTTTGAGGCCGGCGCTGCTGGGGGGGTGCGCTTTCCGGTCTCGGAATACTAAACCAACCTTCCGTCCAACGGTTCCAGGCGCGCTGAAACTTTTTTTCGAGCGCCGACACCGACGGTCAAGGCACCAGGATCGTATCGACCGCCTGCGGGAGCGTCTCGGGATGGTCGAGCGTATAGTGCAGTCCCCGGCTCTCGTGCCGGTGCAGCGCCGATCGCACGATCAGGTCGGCGACCTCGACGAGGTTGCGCAGCTCGATCAGATCGGCGGTAACGCGATAATTGCCGTAATAATCGGCGACCTCGCCGCGCAGCATGTCGACGCGATGCTTGGCGCGTTCGAGCCGTTTGGTGGTGCGGACGATGCCGACATAATCCCACATGAAGCGCCGGATCTCGCGCCAATTGTGCTGGACGACGACATCCTCGTCCGCTTCGGAGACGCGGCTCTCGTCCCACGCCCGGATCGGCGGCGGCGCGGCGAGATCGTCCCACCGCGCGAGGATATCGACGGCGGCGGCCTCGCCGAACACCAGGCATTCGAGCAACGAGTTCGAGGCGAGCCGGTTGGCGCCGTGCAGCCCCGATTGCGTGCATTCCCCCGCCGCATAGAGGCCGGGCAGGTCGGTGCGCCCGGCGAGATCGACGAGGATGCCGCCGCAGGTATAATGCTGCGCGGGCACGACCGGGATCGGCTGGGTCGTCATGTCGATGCCGAGCCCGAGCAATTTCTCGTGGATGTTGGGGAAATGCCCCTTCACGAAATCGGCGGGCATGTGGCTGATGTCGAGGTGGACGTAATCGAGCCCGAAGCGCTTGATCTCGGCGTCGATCGCGCGCGCGACGACGTCGCGCGGCGCAAGCTCCAGCCGTTCGTCGTAATAGGGCATGAAGCGCTTGCCCGTCTTCGGGTTGATCAACTGCCCGCCTTCGCCGCGCACCGCCTCGGTGATCAGGAAATTCTTGACCTCGAGATTCCACAGGCAGGTCGGGTGGAACTGCATGAATTCCATGTTCGAGATGCGGCAGCCCGCGCGCCAGGCCATCGCGATGCCGTCGCCGGTCGCGCCGCGCGGTGCCGTCGAATAGAGATAGGCGCGCCCCGCGCCGCCGGTGGCGAGGATCGTCGCGCGCGCGGTGAACAGCTCGACATGCGCGGTCTGGCGGTTGAGCGCATAGGCGCCCCAGACATGGCCCTCGCCCGAATAGCGCTCGCCATGCCGCCCGGTGACGAGATCGAGCGCGGCGCGATCGGGCATCAGCGTGATGTTGGGGTGCGCGACGGCGGCTTTCTCCAGCGCCTGCTGCACCGCCCAGCCGGTCGCGTCGTCGACATGGACGATGCGGCGGTGGCTGTGCCCGCCCTCGCGGGTGAGGTGGAGCGCGCCGCCGGAACCATGGTCGTCGGCGGTGAAAGGCACGCCGAGCGCCGCCAGCCGCGCGATCGCGCGCGGCGCTTCCTCCACCACCAGCTCGACCGTGCGCAGGTCGTTGAGCCCCGCGCCCGCGATCATCGTATCCTTGATATGCGCGTCGAACGTGTCACCCGCCTCCAGCACCGCGGCGATCCCGCCCTGCGCCCAGGCGGTCGACCCCTCCGAAAGCCCGCCCTTGGCGAGCACGCACACCTTCACCTTGTCGGCGAGGTTGAGCGCCGCGGTCAGCCCCGCAGCACCGGAGCCGACGATCAGGACGTCGAAATCATGCTCGGACACGTCAACCCTCTCTCCAACCGATAAGTCTTATCGTCGCTCCAGCGAAGGCTGGAGTCTGCCGTCAGCGTTGGCAGACAGCGGGACCCCGGAACAAGCCCGGGGTGACGAATAGGATGTCGATTGTCCCCGGCTGCCTCGCCGGCCCGTCGTTCGAGGGAGGGGCGGGCCGGACCCGCCCCGGCCTCAATAATGATAGGCGCGCTCGCCATGCTCGGCGATGTCGAGGCCCTCATGCTCGACTTCCGGCGAGACGCGCATGCCCCACAGCCTGTCGATCGCGAAGAACAGGATCGCGGAGACCACGCCCGACCAGATCAGCGTCGTCGCGACGCCCTGAAACTGGATCCAGAGCTGGTGCGCCGTGTCATAGGTCTCCGCGACGAACAAGGTGCCCGGCTTGCTGCTGTAATCGGGGATGCCCTGGCCACCTAATTGGGGATTGGCGAGGATGCCCGTCATCAGCGCGCCGGTGATCCCGCCGACGCAGTGCACCCCGAACACATCGAGCGAATCGTCATAGCCGAACGTCGCCTTCACCTTGGTGACGAAGAAGAAGCAGATCGGCGAGACCATCAGGCCGAGGATCACCGATCCCATCGTGCCGGCGAACCCCGATGCGGGGGTCACCGCGACGAGACCCGCCACCACGCCCGAGACGGCGCCCAGCAGCGAGGGCTTGCCCTTCACCGCCTGCTCGACGAGCACCCACGACATGCCGGCGGCGGCGGTGGCGATCATCGTGTTCATGAAGGCGACCGAGGTGACCCCGTTCACCTCCAGATTGGAGCCGGCGTTGAAGCCGAACCAGCCCACCCACAGCAAGGAGGCGCCGATCATCGTCATGGTCAGCGAATGCGGCGGCATCGGCTCCTTCGGATAGCCGATCCGCTTGCCGATGATCAGGCAGCCGACGAGCCCGGCGATGCCGGCGTTGATATGGACGACGGTGCCGCCGGCGAAATCGAGCGCGCCCTTGGCGAACAGCCAGCCCGCATCGGCATTGGCGGCGGCGAGCGCCGCGGGCCCCGCGAGCGCCGCCTTGGCGACTGCATCGGGCCCTTGCCAATACCAGACCATATGCGCGATCGGAAAATAGACGAGCGTCACCCAGAGCGCCACGAACAGCATCAGTGGCGAGAATTTCACGCGCTCGGCGAAGCTGCCGATGATCAGCGCCGGCGTGATCATCGCGAAGCTCATCTGGAACAGCACGTAGGTGAGCTCGGGAATATAGACGCCGTTCGAGAAGGTCGCCACCCGGGCATTGGCATCGACGCCCTTCAGGAACAGCTTGGTGAAGGGATTGCCGACGAACGGGCCGTAGCCGGTGAACGCCTCCGAATAGCCCCAGCAGACCCAGATCACGCCGACCATGCAGACGATCATCAGAACCTGCGTGAGCACCGACAGCATATTCTTGGCGCGGACGAGGCCGCCGTAGAAGAGCGCGAGGCCGGGGATCGCCATCATCAGAACCAGCAGGGTGGAGACGAGCATCCAGGCATTGTCGCCCTTGTCGACGGTCGCGGCCGGGATCGGTGAGGCGGCGGGCGCCTGCGCGAGCGCCGGGTGGGAGAGGAGCGCGGCCATGCCGATCGCCCCCAGAGCGCCCAACATCCTGACCGCCGATATCCTGGTCGAAAGCTTCATATTCCCCCTTCCCCTTTTAGAGAGCCGTCTCGTCGGTCTCGCCGGTGCGGATGCGCACCACCCGGCCGATTTCGAGCACGAAGATCTTGCCGTCGCCGATCGCGCCGGTCCTCGCCGATTGCTGGATCGCCTCGACCACGCGCGGCGCGAGATCGCTCGCGCAGGCGACCTCGACCTTGATCTTGGGCAGCATGTTGGTGCTGTATTCGGCGCCGCGATAGATTTCGGTCTGGCCCTTCTGACGGCCGAAGCCCTTGACCTCGGTGACCGTCATGCCCTGCACGCCCAGCGCAGAGAGCGCTTCGCGCACCTCTTCGAGCTTGAACGGTTTGATGATCGCTGTGACGAGTTTCATTCAGCCTCCCTGCTGCTTCATGACGCGCTCCGGCGCAAGATATGTGCCAGGTCGGCGCAAGGCGTCGCATCGCCCGCGAACCGTCCGCCGACCGCACAGGGCTTGGGCAGCCGCCGGGCTCTGCCTCAATTTCGGGCAGCAAGCGCGGCGCGAATCCGCGGCAATGCGGCGATAGTCGCGGCGCGGCCGAGTGCGATGAGCTCGGCGGCGCGCGTGAAGGCGCCCGTCGAAAGATGGCCGATCGCGGGGCGGATCAGCACGTCCGGCGGATCGAGCGCGATCGCCGCGCGGGTCTGCTGCGCCATGATCGTCAGGAACGCGGCGCCCATCGTCTGGAGCGCGGACAGCGGGCGGCGCCCGGCGGGGCCGGGGCGCGCCGCGGCATCGAGCAGGCTGACCGCGACCAGAGGCAGCGCGGGGGCGATAGCCCGC
>NZ_CAHJXD010000254.1 GCF_903644055.1 Sphingomonas bacterium
CATGGCGATGCACGAAGGCGAGACGTTCAGCGTCATCGTCGCGCAGGCCAAGGCAGCCCTACCCGAAGGTGCCCGCATCGCGGCCTGAGCCGCGAAGCAGCAGGCGCACGAAGGGCGCGGCGGCCGAGAGGCCGTCGCGCTTTTTCGTACCCGGCTGAGAAACCGTCATTCCCGCGCAGGCGGGAATCTATTACCCCGGCGGTTCAATGGAGAAGCAGCCGATCGTCTATATTCTGGCCAGCGGCAGGGCCGCGACGCTCTATATCGGCGTAACGTCCAACCTAATCGGCCGCCTCTACCAGCACCGTAACGACTTGATCCCCGGCTTCACAAGTCGCTACGGCGTGCATCGACTAGTATGGTTTGAGCGGCATCCCGACAGGCCGTCGGCGATCCGCCGCGAGAAGCAGCTCAAGAAATGGAACCGCGACTGGAAGCTGAGCCTGATCGAGGCCAGCAACCAGGAGTGGATGGATTTGGCTATGGGTCTGGGGCTTGCCCCCATCGAGGTCGGCCTGAATGGATCCCCGCCTGCGCGGGGATGACGGAGTTTTTGTGACTGACTTGTCCACCATCGAAGCGACTCTCCCCGCTATCGCGTCCGCGCCCGACCTTGCCGCACTGGAGGCGCAGCGCATCGCGCTGCTCGGCAAGCAGGGGAGCGTCAGCCTGCTGCTCAAGACGCTGGGCGGCATGTCTCCGGAGGAACGGCAGACGACCGGCGCGCGCATCAACCGGCTTCGTAGCGACGTCGCCGACGCCCTCGCCACCCGCAAGGCCGCGCTCGATCGTGCCGCGCTCGATGCGCGCCTGGCTTCCGAGACGCTCGATATGTCTCTTCCGATCGGCGGCGCGCAGGCGGGATCGGTTCACCCCGTCAGTCAAGTGATGGACGAATTCGCCGAAATCTTCGCCGATCTCGGCTTCGCGGTCGCCACCGGGCCGGAGATCGAGGACGACTGGCACAATTTCACCGCGCTCAACATTCCCGACGCGCATCCCGCGCGCGCCATGCACGACACTTTCTACTTCGATCGGGTGGACGGCGAGGGGCGAAAGATGCTGCTGCGCACGCACACCTCGCCCGTGCAGATCCGCACGATGGCCGCCAGCCCGCCGCCGATCCGCATCATCGCGCCCGGCCGCACCTATCGTTCGGACAGCGACGCCACCCACACGCCGATGTTCCACCAGGTCGAGGGGCTGGTGATCGACAAGGGCATCACGCTCGGCCATCTCAAATGGACGCTGGAGACCTTCGTGAAGGCCTATTTCGAGCGCGACGACATCGTGTTGCGCCAGCGGCCGAGCTATTTTCCGTTCACCGAGCCCTCGGTGGAGATCGATGTCGGCTATACGCTGGTGAAGGGCAAGCGCGTGATCGGCGGCGCCGAGCCCGACGGCTGGCTTGAGATATTGGGCTCCGGCATGGTCCACCCCAGGGTGATCGCCGCCTGCGGGCTCGATCCCGACATGTGGCAGGGCTTCGCCTTCGGCTGCGGCATCGATCGTCTGGCGATGCTCAAATACGGCATGGACGATCTGCGCGCCTTCTTCGACGGCGATCTGCGCTGGCTGCGGCATTACGGCTTCGCGGCGCTCGACGTGCCGACGCTGAGCGGGGGGCTGGGCGCATGAGGTTCACGCTGGGCTGGCTGAAGGAGCATCTCGCTACCGAAGCCGACGCGGCGGCGGTGGCGGATGCGCTCACCCGCATCGGGCTGGAGGTGGAGGATGTGTCCAACCCTGCCGAAAAACTGCGCCCGTTCGTGATCGCCAGGGTGCTGACCGCCGCGCCGCATCCGCAGGCCGATAAATTGCAGGTGCTGTCGGTCGATGCCGGGAGCGGACCGTTGCAGGTGGTCTGCGGCGCGCCCAACGCACGCGCGGGTCTGGTCGGCATCTTCGGGCCGCCGGGCGCCTATGTGCCGGGCTCCGACATGACGCTCAAGGTTGCCGCGATCCGGGGCGTCGAGTCGCACGGCATGATGTGCTCGGTGCGCGAATTGCAGCTCGGCGAGGAGCATGACGGCATCGTCGAACTGCCCGCCGACGCGCCGGTCGGCCTCGGCTATGCGCAATGGGCCGGGCTCGACGATCCGCTGTTCGACATCGCGATCACGCCCAACCGGCAGGATTGCATGGGCGTGCGCGGCATCGCGCGCGATCTTGCGGCGTTCGGGCTGGGCACGCTCAAGCCGCTCCATCAGGTCCATCACATGAACTCGCTCGATCCGGTGCCGGGCGACGATCCCGCGCCGGACGTGCGGACCGACGATGCGGACGGATGCCCGGCCTTCTACGCGCAGGCGGTGTCGGGTGTCTCCAACGGCGCCTCTCCGGACTGGATGGCCCGCAGGCTCAAGGCGATCGGCCAGAAGCCGATCTCGATGCTGGTCGACATCACCAACTTCGTTTCGATCGATCTCGGCCGGCCGCTCCACGTCTACGATCGCGCCAAGCTCTCCGGCGCGCTCGTCGCGCGGCGCGCGACGGACGGCGAGCAGGTGCTCGCGCTCAACGGCAGGACCTATGCGCTCGACGCCTCGATGACGGTGATCGCCGACGATGTCGCCGTGCACGACATCGGCGGCATCATGGGCGGCGAGCAATCGGGCGTGTCCGAGACGACGACCGAGGTGCTGATCGAATGTGCCTATTTCGACCCCGATCATATCGCGCTGACCGGGCAAAAACTCGGTCTCACCAGCGACGCGCGCCAGCGTTTCGAGCGCGGCGTCGATCCCGCCTTTCTCGACGACGGCCTCGCGATCGCGACCAGGCTGGTGCTCGATCATTGCGGGGGGCGGCCGAGTGCCGTGACGCGCGCGGGAAAACCGCCGCTCGCCCGACGCACGCTGGCTTACGATCCGGGGCGCTGCCTGGCGCTCGCCGGCCTCGACGTGCCGGCCGATCGGCAGAAGGCGATACTGGAACGGCTCGGCTTTGTCGTTTCGGACGACTTCACCGTCACCGTCCCGAGCTGGCGCCGCGATATCGACGGGCAGGCCGATCTCGTCGAGGAGGTGATCCGCATCGAGGGACTGGACAAGGTGCCAGCCACCCCGCTGCCCCGCGCCGAAGGTGTCGCCAGGCCGACCGCCACGGCCGAGCAGAAGCTGGAGCGCAGGGTGCGCCGGGCCGCGGCGGCGCGCGGCTTCGCCGAAGCGGTGACGTGGAGCTTCCTGTCCGAGAAGGAGGCCGCGCCGTTCGGTGGCGGCCACTGGACGCTGGCCAATCCGATCAGCGAGGATCTGAAGGTGATGCGCCCGTCGCTGATCCCCGGCCTTGCGCGCGCCGCGCAGCGCAACCGCGATCGCGGCGAGAGCAATGTGCGTCTGTTCGAGGTCGGCCGCCGCTATCTGGCCGATGCCGAGCGCCCGACGCTGGCGGTACTGATCGCCGGCGACGCGAGCCCGCGCGACTGGCGCACCGGCAAGGCGCGCGCCGCCGATGCCTTCGACGCCAAGGCAGAGGCGCTGGCGATCCTGGCGGCGGCGGGCGCGCCGGTC
>NZ_CAHJXD010000255.1 GCF_903644055.1 Sphingomonas bacterium
ATATCGAGCACGCGCGCGCCGAGCTCCTGAAAGCTGCGCCCGCGCGGCCCGGCGGTGCGCAGCGCCAGGCGCGGCACCTGATCGCGGATGCGCTGGTGATCCTCGATCGACCAATGCTTGACCTCGTCCCACGCCGCATCGAGCGCCTGATCGTCGTAGAGCAGCCCGACCCAGAAGGCGGGCAGCGCGCAGATCTGGCTGCGCGGGCCGCCATCGGCGCCGCGCATCTCGAGGAAGCTCTTGAGCCGCACCTCGGGGAAAGCGGTCGAGAGATGATCGACCCAATCGGCGATGCGGGGACGTTCGCCGGGCAGTACCGGGAGCTTGCCGTCGAGAAAGTCGCGGAAGTCGAGGCCCGAGGCATCGACGTAGCCGCCGTCGCGAAACGCGAAATACATCGGCACGTTCAGCATGTAATCGGCATAGCGTTCGTAGCCGAAGCCATCCTCGAACACGAAGGGCAGCATGCCGGTGCGGTGCGGATCGGTATCGGTCCAGATGTGGCTGCGATAGGAGAGGAAGCCGTTAGGCTTGCCTTCCTTGAACGGCGAGTTGGCGAACAGAGCGGTGGCGAGCGGCTGCAGCGCGAGGCTGACGCGGAACTTCTTCACCATATCCGCCTCGCTCGAATAATCGAGGTTGGTCTGGATGGTGCAGGTGCGCAGCATCATATCGAGCCCGAGATCGCCGACGCGCGGCATGTGGCGCAGCATGATCGCGTAGCGGCCCTTGGGCATGATCGGTAGCGCGGCGCGCGTCTTGTCCGGCCAGAAGCCGAGCCCGAGGAAGCCGATCCCGAGCCTGTCGCCGATCTCCTTGATCTGCGCGAGATGGCGGCCGGTCTCGGCGCAGGTTTCGTGGAGATTGTCGAGCGGCGCGCCGGACAGCTCGAACTGGCCGGCGGGCTCCAGGCTGATCGCCCCATCGGGGCCGGAGAGCGCGATGATGTTCTCGCCCTCGTAGACCGGCTCCCAGCCGAACTTGGTCATGCCGATCAGCAGCGAATGGATGCCGCCCTTCTCCTCGTAGGAAGGCGCGCGATGATCGTCGAGGCGGTAGACGAACTTCTCATGCTCGGTGCCGATCCGCCAGCGGTCCTTGGGCTTTTCGCCCTTGGCGAACACGCCGATCAGGTCTTCGCGGCCCTCGATCAGCGGATCGGGGCCGGTATCGGCGGAGCGCGTCGTCATGGCCGCGCCCTTAGCGAGGCAGGGGAAGCTGCGCCAGCGGCTTGCGCGGGCTATCGGCGACGCATAGCTTCAGGCAATTATGGAGGTGAGCTCTCGTCGTCGACTGCCAGGCTGAAGATCCGACCTTCAACGCCAATCCCCCACCGTTCCCATCCACAGCGCGATCGCGGCGGCGGCGGCGGTATCGGCGCGGAGGATGCGGGGGCCGAGGGTGATGGCGCGCGCGGCGGGGTGGGCGCGGATCAGTACGCGTTCGTCATCGGTGAAGCCGCCTTCGGGGCCGATGAGGATCGCGGCGGGGCCGGGCATGGCGACTTCGGCGAAGGGTGCGCCGCCCTGTTCGTCGGCGAAGAGGAGCGCGCGCGATTCGTCCCAGTCGCGCAGCAGGGCGGTAAGCTTGGCCGGCTCGTGCAGCGTCGGCAGCGCGGTGCGGTCGCATTGCTCGGCGGCCTCGATCGCGTGCGCGCGGAGGCGATCGAGGTTGAGGCGATCGACGATCGTGCGCGCGGTGATGACCGGCTGGAGACGCGCGATGCCGAGCTCGGTCGCTTTTTCGACCAGCCAATCGATGCGGCCTTTCTTGATCGGCGCGAACAGCAGCCAGAGATCGGGGACCGGCTCGCGCTCCGAAAGCCTGGAGGTCACCGCCAGCATGACGCTCCGCCGCCCCGCCGCGCGCACCTCGGCCAGCCATTCGCCGCTCCGGTCGTCGAACAGCCGGACGGGATCGCCCGGCTTGGCGCGGAGGACGTTGGCGAGATAATTGGCCTGGGCGCCCTCCAGCGCGAGCGTCACACCCTCGCCCAGCGGTGTCTCGACATAGAGGCGCGGCGTGCTCGCGGGCGGCCAGGCGGGGGTGGCGATCACCTGGCGATCATTTGGCGCGCGCGAGGCCGATCAGCGGCCGACCGAGGTCTTGGGCGAACCGTCCTGCATCACGCGGTTGCGCGCCGCGACGCGTTCGTCGGGGGTGACGATGCCGTCATGGTTGGTGTCGGCCTCGTCGAAGCCGCGCAACGCGGCCGCCTTGGCCTCGGCGAGCGTGATCTTGCCGTCCTTGTCGGCATCGCCGTCGTCGAACATCGCCTTGAGCATCGGCGGCACCGGCGGCAGCTTGCCGTTGGCGGGGGCCGCCGAACGCGTGGCGGCGAACGTCGCCAACTCGTCCATCGTGATGACCCCGTCATGATTGAGATCGAAGCGCGCGTGCATCGCGGTGGCGCGCGCCTCCGCGTCGGCGCGGGTCTCGTCGTGCGCCATCGGATTGGCGGCGGGTGCGGGCGCGGGCGCCTGGGCGAGGGCCGGACCTGCGGCCAGCAGGAAGAGGATAGCTATCGGGGTGGTGCGCGGCATCGTCTT
>NZ_CAHJXD010000256.1 GCF_903644055.1 Sphingomonas bacterium
GCTCGCCTGCGGGCGCTGGCTCGATTGGCCGGTGCGCCGGCGGCGACGGCTGGGGCTGGCGGCGTTCGCCCTGGCATCGCTGGCGATCCCGCTCGTCGAGATGAGCCGCGAGGTACGGCCCTATCCGCTGATGATCCTGCTCTACGCGGTCGCGCTGCGCGCGCTGATCGCGCTGGCCGAGCGGTCGCGCTGGCGCGCGCCGCTGATCGGGCGCGCCTATGCCGCCTATCTGCTGATCGTCGAGCTGCTGCTGTGGCTGCACAACCTCGGCCCCCTGTGGGCGGCGGCGCTGGGGCTGGCGTTACTGGCAGCGGTGGTGCGGCGCGATCTGCGCGCCGCCGACTGGGCATGGCTGATCGGCGGCCATGCGCTGATGCTGCTCGGCTACGCGCCCGCCTTCGTCATCCTGCTGGATCAGGCGCCGACGTGGATCGCCTCGACATGGGTGACCTTTTCCTGGGCCACGCTCTGGCCGCGTCTGGCGGTGCTCTACGCGGTGCCGGGGTGGCAGGCCGCCGCGGCGGCGGCGCTGGCGCTGCTGGGCGCGGCCGCACTGTGGAGGGTGCCGAGGGGCCGGCGCCTTCTGGCGATGCTGCTCATCCTAGCGCTGGTGCCCGTCCTGCTGTCGATCGGGCTGACGCTCGCCGTCGCGCCGGTGTTCATCACGCGGACGATGACCCCCGTCGCGATTCCGACGCTAATACTGTTCGCGATCGGCGCGGCGGGGTGGCGGCGGCCGACGGCCTGGATCGGCGGCGCGGCGGCGGCGATGCTCCTGGCGAATATGGCGGCGGTCGATTTCCAGGCGCGGCGCGGCGGGCCGATGCAGGATTGGTACGGCACGCTCGACTGGCTGAAGCGGCATATGCATCGGGGCGACCAGATCTATGCCTATCCCAACGAAGGCGCGCTGCCGTTGGTCCGCGCGCTGCGAGATAAGCACCTGATTTGGCCGGTGCGCGCCATTCCCGGCGAGGTGCCCGCGCTGGATCAGGGCGGCTGGAACCCGACCGGCAGCCGGGGCGTGGTCTCGCTGCCCCGCGATCGCCTGCGCGCCATCGCCGAAGCGCCCGCCACCCGCGCCATCCCGACGATCTGGCTGCTGCGTCTCGGCGCCGAGGCCTACGATCCCGGCGACATGTTTCTGGAGGAACTCGGGCGCGGGCGCCACGAGGTGCGCCGCTGGCGTGACGGCGCGATCGACATCATCGGTCTCGCGCAAGGCGCCGGCCCGATCCCCGCGCTCGGATCGCCGCGAGCACCGGTCCGATGACCGGTGTCCGGAATGTCAGAGGACGTGCGTGACCAGCAGCAGGATCACGATGATCCCAGGCACGCCCAGCATCCACAAAATCAAACCCTTGCCCATGATCCTCTCCTCCGTCGTCGCCATCAAACCGGGACGGAGGCGGAACGAGCGTTCAGTCGGCCTGTTCCGCATCTTCGGCGGCGCCGGCTTCCGGGGCGTCGCGGAAATAAGGTTCGACGGGGCCGGAGAGCTTCATCGTCATGGGATTGCCGTTGCGATCGCGCGAGCTGCCGACCGCCATCCGCACCCAGCCTTCGCCGACGCAATATTCCTCGATATTGGTCTTCTCGACGCCCTTGAAGCGGATGCCGACGCCGCGCGCGAGCGCATCGGCGTCATAATAAGCGCTGCGGGGATCGGTGGAGAGGCGATCGGGGGGCGTATCGGTCATGCGCACCGCCATAGCGCCGCAAATCGGCGGCCGGAAGAGATCAGCCCCAATCGGCGGAATCGAAGCGGATCGGCCGCCCGTGCGCGGCATCGGCGAGCCCGCCCTCCCACATCACGCGGCGGCCGCGGATGATCGTACCGACGGGCTTGCCGGTGATCGCCATGCCCGTGAACGGAGACCAGCCGCAACGGCTGGCGAGCCAGCTTTCCTCGATCGTCCAGCGCGCCTTCAGATCGACGATCGTGAAATCGGCGTCATAGCCCACCGCGATCCGCCCCTTGCCCGTAAGCCCGAACACGCGCTGCGGCCCCGCCGACGTCAGTTCGATCAGCCGTTGCAGCGTCAGCCGGCCCGCCGCGACATGATCGAGCATCAGCGGCAGCAGGGTCTGCACGCCCGGCATGCCGCTGGGGCTATCGGGATAGGCCTTGGCCTTTTCGGCGCGCGTGTGCGGCGCATGATCCGAGCCGAGGACATCGGGGACACCCTGGCCGAGCCAGTGCCACAGCCCTTCGCGGTGCGCGGCCGATCGGATCGGCGGGTTCATCTGCGCGAAGCTGCCGAGCCGCGGATAGGCGTCCTCGCCCGCGAGCGTGAGATGCTGGGGTGTCAGCTCGCAGGTGGCGATATCCTTGTTCCTGCCGAGCAGCTCGAGCTCGGCGGGCGTGGTGATGTGGAGGACATGGACCGGGCGCCGCGCCTCGCGCGCGAGCTTCAGGATGCGGCGGGTCGCGAGGATCGCGCTCTCGTCATCGCGCCATACGGGATGCGAAGCGGGATCGCCCGCGACGCGCTCGGCGAGACGCGCCTGCATCCGGGGTTCGTCCTCGGCATGCACCGCGACGCGCCTCCGCCCGCTCGCCAGCACGCGCGCCAGCTCGCCATCCTCCGATACGAGCAGATCGCCGGTCGAGGCGCCCATGAAGATCTTGACGCCGGCGGTGCCCGGCAGCCGCTCGAGCTCGGCAAGCCGATCCGCGTTGGCGGAGGTCGCGCCGACGTAGAAAGCGTGATCGCACCACATCCGATCCTTCGCGCGCGCGAGCTTGTCGGCGATCGCGTCGGCGGAGTCGGTGTTGGGCCTGGTGTTGGGCATCTCGAACACCGCGGTGACGCCGCCGAGCACCGCCGCGCGGCTGCCGCTTTCGAGATCTTCCTTGGCTTCCAGCCCCGGCTCGCGGAAATGGACCTGGCTGTCGATGACGCCGGGCAGGATCGTGAGGCCGGCGCAATCGATGGTCTCGCCCGCGTCGCCCGTCTCGCCGATCGCCGCGATGCGCCCGTCGCGAACGCCGACCGGCGCCTCGACCGGGCCGCCCGGCGTCCAGACCGTGCCGTTCCTGAGCAGGAGATCGTAGGTCGGCATCATCCACTCCCGTCGCCCGGCGGAGGCCGGGGCCATGTCCCTCGATCCCCGGCGGGCATCGAGCATGGCATCGGACATAGGCCTCCGCCCCCGCCGGGGCGACGGGAAAGTGGCGGGAGCGGACGATCGTGCTTACGTGCGGCGCCATGCCCGCCACCATGCTCGCCGACCGCGCCCTGATCCGCCTCTCGGGCGAGGATGTGCGCGGCTTCCTCCAGGGGCTCGTCACGAACGAGGTCGCGGGCGCGTTGCCCGTCTGGGCGGGGCTGTTGTCCGCGCAGGGAAAGGCACTGTTCGATTTCCTGGTCTGGGACGACGGCGACGATCTGCTGATCGATTGCGAAGCGGCGCAGGCCGACGCGCTGGCGCGGCGCCTGACGCTGTACCGGCTGCGCCGTGCGGTGACGATCGTCCGCGATGAAGCGCTGACGGTTCATTGGTCCCCCTCGGGCGGGCAGGGCGTCGCCGATCCGCGCCTCGAGGATCTGGGGCGAAGATGGATCGCCGCCGCCGGCGACGGCGATGCCTCGGCGGCATGGCGCGCGCATCGGCTGGCGCTGGGGGTGACCGAAGGGGCGGCGGAGATCGGGCAGGACTCGACATTGTGGCTGGAAGCCAATGCCGCCGAGCTCAACGGCGTCAGCTTCACCAAGGGCTGCTACGTCGGCCAAGAGAATACCGCGCGGATGAATTGGCGGAGCAATGTTTCGCGGCGGCTGATCGTGTTTCGCGCGGTCGACGATCCCGGCGGCGATGCACGGATATGGTATCCAGAACTCGGGCTCGCGGTGGCGCGCCGGCGAGTCGATTCGCTCGCTGACGGTCCGGATCTGGTACGACCCCCGTGGTTGATCGAGGCGATTCGGGGCGGCTGAAGCCGTCAACCGTCAACAAATGTTACGCGGGCGCCATTAACCATCAATTCGTTTGCGCGTTCCCGGCTGTTCTCTATGCCGCACCGGAGCAGCCTGTCGTCGTACGACAGGCTCGCGACGGGATTGCTTCATCATGATCAGCCGGCGTTTCAAGAAGCTTCTGGGCCTGGGCATCAGCCTCGGCATGGCGGTCGGCGTCGCACAGTCCGCCGATGCGGCCTTCTATACCGTCAGTACGGCGAAGATCGATCCAAGCGCCGGTTCGCTTAACGGCACGGTGCACATGGCGCCGAGCTTCAACGAAGATGCCTCGATCGGCCGCATATTGCTGACGGGCACCACCAGCTCGGGTCAATCCTTCACGTTCGACAGCTTCTGCGTCGATCTGTTCGATAGTCTCACGGCACCCGCCACCTTTTACGGCGACACGCTTTCCGCGCTCGGCCTGTCCACGACGAAGAACAATCAGTTGACCGCGCTGCTGGCCAATATCGACAGCTTCATCAACGCGGGTATCACCGGCACGGATACGGGATCGAAGGCCGAACGGTCGGCGGCGGCGCAGATGGCGGTCTGGGAAATCGTCAACGAGACGACCAACATCTACGATGTCGATACGGACGCCAACAAGGGCGCTTTCTACGTCAGCAATGTCGGCGGGGTGGACAACCTCAGCGGCAAATCGCTGAGCGACGCCGCCACTTTGCTTGCCAACGTCACGAGCGGCGCCTGGACGTCTTCCTCGGGGTTCAAGGTCGCGGTGGTCAAGAGCTCGGGCAACCAGACGCAGGTCGTCTATGGCGCGTCGGCGGCCTCGGTGCTCTCGGCACTTCCCGAGCCGGGGAGCTGGGGGATGATGGTGATGGGCTTCGGCGTGCTGGGCGTCGCAATGCGCCGCAAGCGCGCGCCGCTACACGCCATCGCGTAAGCGCAAGGTTTCGCTTTCCGGGCGGGGGTCTCGGGAAATGGGGTCCGATCTTGGGGGATCGGACCCCACATCTTTCGGGCCGGGGCGACGCTCCGGCCCGAAGTGGTTTCAGGCGGCGAGCTTGCGCAGCACGTAGGGCAGTATGCCGCCGTTGAGGAAATATTCGAGCTCGTTGACGGTATCGATCCGGCAGCGCGCCTCGAAGCTCATCTCCGAACCGTCGGCGCGCTTGACCAGCACCGTCACCATCTGGCGGGGGCGGAGACCCGCGACATTCTCGATCGTCACCAGCTCGCTGCCGTCCAGCCCGAGCGTCTTGCGATCGGTGCCGTCGGGGAATTGCAGCGGCAGCACGCCCATGCCGACGAGGTTCGAGCGGTGGATGCGCTCGAAGCTTTCGGCGATCACCGCGCGGACGCCGAGCAGGGTGGTGCCCTTCGCCGCCCAGTCGCGCGAGGAGCCGGTGCCATATTCCTTGCCGGCGAAGATGACGAGGGGGGTGCCGTCTTCCTTATATTTCTGGGCGGCGTCGTAGATCGCCAGCGTTTCGCCGGAGGGGATGTATCGGGTCATGCCGCCTTCGACGCCGGGGACCATTTCGTTCCTGATGCGGATGTTGGCGAAGGTGCCGCGCATCATGACTTCGTGGTTGCCGCGCCGCGCGCCGTAGGAGTTGAAGTCGGCGCGGGCGACCTGATGCTCGGCGAGGTAGCGGCCCGCGGGACCATCGGCCTTGATCGAGCCGGCGGGGCTGATGTGATCGGTGGTGATCGAATCGCCGAGGATCGCGAGCGGGCGCGCATCGACGATATCCCGCACCGGTGCGGGCGTCATGCCCATGCCTTCGAAGTAAGGCGGATTGGCGACGTAGGTCGACCCGGGGTTCCACGTATAGGTGGCGGACCCCTCGATCGAGATGCCGCGCCACTTGCGATCGCCCTCGAACACGTTGGCGTAGCGGGTGCGATACATGTCGCTGTCGATCACCGACATGATGATGTCGCTGATCTCGTGGCTCGTCGGCCAGATATCCTTGAGATAGACGGGCTTGCCCGCGTCCGAGGTGCCGATCGGCTCGGTGGTGATATCCTCGCGCACCGTGCCCTTGAGCGCATAGGCGACGACCAAAGGCGGCGAGGCGAGGAAGTTGGCGCGGACATCGGGCGACACCCGGCCCTCGAAATTGCGGTTGCCCGAGAGCACCGAGGCCGCGACCAGATCATTTTCGTTGATCGATTTGGAGATGGCGGGCGCGAGCGGGCCCGAATTGCCGATGCAGGTGGTGCAGCCGTAGCCGACGAGATTGAACCCCATCGCATCGAGATCCTCGGAGAGCTTGGCGCGGTTGAGATAATCGGTGACGACCTGGCTGCCCGGCGCGAGGCTGGTCTTGACCCAGGGCTTGGGCTTGAGGCCCAGCGCGCGCGCCTTGCGCGCCACCAGCCCGGCGGCGACGAGCACCGAGGGGTTGGAGGTGTTGGTGCAGGACGTGATCGCCGCGATCACGACATCGCCGTGCCCGACATCGAAATCCTCGCCGTCGACGCCGCAGCGGACGTCGCCGGCGCCGGTCTTCTTGTAGCCGGTGGCGAGTTCGGTGTTGAAATTCTCGTCCATGTTGGAGAGCAGCACGCGATCCTGCGGACGCTTGGGGCCGGCCATGCTCGGCTGCACCGTCGTCATATCGAGCACCAATGTGTCGGTGAACACGGGATCGGGCAAGGTGGGATCGCGCCACAGCCCCTGCGCGCGGCAATAGGCCTCGACCAGATCGATCTGCCATTCGTCGCGCCCGGTGAGGCGCAGATAGTTGATCGTCGCCTGATCGACGGGGAAGAAGCCGCAGGTCGCGCCATATTCGGGCGCCATGTTGGCGACCGTCGCGCGATCGGCGAGCGAAAGCGCATCGAGACCCGGCCCGTAGAATTCGACGAAGCGCCCGACGACGCCCTTGGCGCGCAGCATCTGCGTGACGGTCAGCACCAGATCGGTGGCGGTGATGCCCTCCTGCACCGTGCCGGTGAGCTTGAAGCCGACGACCTCGGGGATTAGCATCGAGACGGGCTGGCCGAGCATCGCCGCCTCCGCCTCGATCCCGCCGACGCCCCAGCCGAGCACGCCTAGGCCGTTGACCATCGTGGTGTGGCTGTCGGTGCCGACGCAGGTATCGGGATAGGCGATCTCGGCGCCGCTCTCGTCCTTCGAGGTCCAGACGGTCTGCGCGATATATTCGAGGTTGACCTGGTGGCAGATGCCCGTGCCCGGCGGCACCACCTTGAAATTATCGAGCGCCTTCGATCCCCAGCGCAGGAATTCGTAGCGCTCCATGTTGCGCGCATATTCGATCTCGACATTTTCCTCGGCCGATTTGGGCGTGCCGAAATGATCGACCATCACCGAATGATCGATGACGAGATGGACGGGGACGAGCGGGTTGATCTTGGCGGTATCGCCGCCGAGCGCGCCCATCGCATCGCGCATCGCGGCGAGATCGACGACGCAGGGCACGCCGGTGAAATCCTGCATCAGCACGCGCGCGGGGCGATACTGGATCTCGCGCTCCGACGTGCGCTCGCCGAGCCATTCGATCATCGCCTTCAAGTCATCGACCGTGACGGTGCTGCCGTCCTCGAAGCGCAGCAGATTTTCGAGCAGCACCTTCATCGAGAAGGGCAGCCGGGAAATGTCGCCGAGCTGCTCGGCCGCCTTGGGCAGCGAATAATAAGCGACGGTCTTGCCGCCGACCTCGAGCGTTGAACGGGTGGCGAGCGTATCCTGGCCGACGGCGGTCATGGGTGGCGGGCTCCTTATAGCGGGCGCGTGCGGGAATGTGCGGAGCCCTTAGCAACGGGGTCCCGGTGGGGGAAGGGCCAGGGCCGATCGACGTTCAGCTTTGAGAACCAACCCCTACAGTTCGTCCGTCATGCCGGACTTGTTCCGGCATCCACCGTTCCACGGAGTTGGTCAGCTCGGAGCTAGAGGTTGCCCTTTTCAAGATGAAACGTCACCCCGGCCTTGAGCCGGGTGACGAAGATCGATCGGCTCTAGCCGAGTCCGCGATCCAGCACGCGCGTCAACCGGGCGGAGAAGGCGCGGGGATCGACCGGCAGATCGCCGTCGGCGATCCGCGCCTCATCGAACAAGAGATGCGCGGCATCCTCGCGTAGCGCATCGTCCCCGCCCTCGCTGAGCCTGGCGATCAGCGCGTGGCGGGGGTTGATCTCGAGGATCGGCTTGGCCTTGGCATCGATCCGCCCCGCGCCGGCGAGCAATTTTTCGAGCTGGCGGTCCATGCCATGCTCGGGCGCGACGAGGCAGACCGCGCTCTCGGTCAGGCGATCGGAGGCGCGGACGTCCGACACCGCGTCGCCGAGCGCGGTCTTGACGAAGGCGATAAAGCCGTTGACCGCGTCCGATGCCTCGGCGGCGGGCGTCTCGCCCTCGGGGAGCGGGATCAGGCCGAGATCGGCGAGCCCCTGCGTCACCGACTTGAAGGGCTTGCCCTCATAATCGACGCCCGAGGTCACCCAGAAGCTGTCGACCTGATCGGCGAGCAGCAGCACCTCGATCCCGCGCGCGCGGAAGCCCTCGAGCTGCGGCGAGGTCGCCAGCCGATCGAGATCGGTGCCGGTGGCGTAATAGATGGCGGTCTGGTTTTCCTTGAGCGCGGCGGCATAATCGCCGAGCGAGCGCCATTCGCCGCCCGACGCCGTCGTCTTGAAGCGCGCGAGGCCGAGCAGTTGCGCGCGGCGGGCATAATCCTCGTACAGCCCCTCCTTGAGCACCGCGCCGAAATTGTCCCAGAGCTCGAGATAGTGCGCGGCATCATTGGCGGCGAGCTTGTCGAGTTCAGAAAGCAGGCGGTTGGCGACGCCCTTCTGGATCGCGGCGAGCACCGGGCTCTCCTGAATCATCTCGCGCGAGACGTTGAGCGGCAGATCGGCGGAATCGACCAGCCCGCGCACGAAACGGAGATAGCGCGGCAGGATCTGCGCATCATCGGTGATGAAGACGCGGCGGACGTAGAGCTTCATCCGGCCGGCGCGATCGGGATCGGAGAGGTCGAACGGCTTGGTCTCCGGCACGAAGGCGAGCACGTTATATTCGTGCAGGCCCTCGGCGCGATAATGCAGCGTCAGCGCGGGCGCGTCATATTGGCCGGCGACGCCGCGGTAGAAATCCTGATATTCCTCGGCGCTGATCTCGGCCTTGGGGCGGGTCCACAGCGCCGCGCCGTCGGCGATCTGCCTGGGCTCGGCATCGGGCATGTCCTTGACGAAGATCGGCACGGGGACATGGCCCGACTGAGCCTTGATCCTGCTCTCGATCGTGTAGCTCTGCGTATAGCTCGACGCCTCCTCCTTGAGGTGAAGCAGCACGCGGGTGCCGCGCGGCGGCGCATCGGCGAGGTCGGCGGGACGGATCGTGTAGGTGCCGAGCCCGTCCGAAGACCAGATCGCGGCACTCTCCGCCCCGGCGCGGCGCGATACGACATCGACCTTGTCCGCGACCATGAACGCCGAATAGAAGCCGACGCCGAACTGGCCGATCAACTGGCTGCCCTCGGCATCCCTCGCGCCGGCGACCTTGTCCATGAACGCCTTGGTGCCCGAGCGCGCGATCGTGCCGAGCGCCTCGGCCATCTCCGCCTCGCTCATGCCGATGCCATTGTCCTCGATCGTCAGCCGGCGATCGTCGGGGTCGAGCGTCACGGTGATGCGCGCCGGCCCGTCGTCTCCGAGCAGGGCGGGATCGCCGAGCGCCTCGTAGCGCAGTTTCTCGCAGGCATCGGCAGCGTTCGAGATCAGCTCGCGCAGGAAGACGTCCTTGTCCGAATAGACCGAATGCACCATCAGATGCAGCAGCTTGGCGACGTCGGCTTCGAACGAGCGGGTTTCGGGCGGGGCTTCGGTCGTCGTCGTCATGGCGGTATCCAATGATGTTCCAAGGTGATCGCGCCTCAGATGGCCGCCGGATTTCGCGCTTTCAAGATGCCCCGGAGAGAGGCGGTGCTGCTCGGAGCGCGCAGGTGGCTAAGTATCGCAATTGAATCGGAAAAGCTCGTTACGCGGGCGCTTCGGATGGAACGGGGCTGTTCATGGCCGGTTATAGTGGATCAAGATCGCGTGCGATGCGATCTTTCCCTCGCATTGAAGAGCTACGCGCAAGACGATGACAGGAAAGGTGTTTTCCTCCGCGCGCAACGCCATCGTCCTCATCGTCGAGGATGAGCCGCTGCTGCGCCTGGTCGCGGTGGACTTTGTGGAGGAAGCGGGCTTTCAGGTTATCGAGGCGGGCAGCGCCGACGAGGCGGTGACGATCCTCGAAAGCCGCGCCGACATCAGGATCGTCTTCACCGATATCGATATGCCCGGCAGCCTCGACGGAATGAAGCTCGCCGCCTGCATCCGCGATCGCTGGCCGCCGATCGAGATCATCATGACATCGGGGCATAGGAAGCCGGTGCTCACCGAGCTGCCCGCGCGCGTGCTGTTCTTCCCCAAGCCCTATGATCCGCGATCGATCGTCGCGGCGATCCAGGCGTTCGCAGCCTAGGATTGGCGACTTCAGGCCGCGAGCCGCGCCGCCTGTGCCTCCGCCTTGCGCCAGCGCACGGGACGGAAGATCAGGCTGAGCGCGAGCGCGTCATGGCCGTGGAGCGCGGGCGGGGGCACGATCGCGATGCCGGCGGGATCGGCCGCGTAGAGATCGGGCGCAAGCTCGCGCAGGCCCTCGCGGATGAGCTGCGCGGGGATCGCATCCTCGGCGGCGGGATCGTCGATCCGCGCGACGGCCAGGAAATAGGCGTCCTCGATCTGGACGCATTCGCAGAGCTGGCCGAGCCGGATGCCGACGGTCAGGCGCCCCGCGCCGACCGGGACGACGAGGCGATAATAGCCCTCGGCGGTGGGCAGCGCCTCCAGCATCACCTGCGTCTGATCGGTCGCGTCGGCGAAGATCACCGGCACCTCGACGCCGCCGACCGCGAAATCGCCCGCGCGCAGATCGAGCCCCAGCCGCATCGTCGCGAACAAGGAGAGGTTGAGCGGCAGGCCGTGCGCCTGCAACTCGGCGGGGCCGTGCATCCGCGCGACGCTGTTGATCGCCGCCGCCCCGCCATGGCGGAGCCCGCGCGCCGCCTCCTCGGCATCGAGCAGACGGACGAGCTTGCCCGTGCCGAGGTTCACGTCATGCTCGAAGCGCGCGAACAGAGTGACTTCGGCGGCGGTGGGCAGGAACATCAGCCGCGCGAGCGAGGCTGAGGCGGCGCGGACGCGCGCGGACAGATCATCAGAGGCGGGGGCGCGGTGGAAGCCTGCGCCATCGGCGGCGACGAAGGCGAGGCAACCCTGCTGGATGCGATCGCGCGCTTCGCTTTGCGCGGCCTTGAGATCGGAAGCCTCGCGGATCGGCGCGCCATCGACGGCATAATCGACGGTCGATCCCTGGCCGACGGTGCAGAGTTGCTCGACCATGCCGACGCAGGTGGTGAGCGCGTGAAGCGTACGGAAATCATGCGTTTCGGCATCGATCATCCCCGCCTTGTCGAGTCCCGAGACCTGCTCCTCGCGCAGCAGCAGGTAGCGCCCCGCGACCACGAGCCCCATCCGCGCTTCCAGCAGCGGCGTGACCATATTCTGGACCGAGCCATTGTAGCCGATATCGACGAGCATCACCGCATCGCCATGCGCCACGCCGGCGGCGCGAAGGTGCGCCTCCAGCTTGGCGCCGAACGCGGTGGCGCGGGCGAGGATCTTGCGCGAAAGTTCGGGGCCGAGCACCGCCTTGCGCAACGCGGCGCGGCGCGCATCGCCCTTGAGCTTGAGGAAGCGTGCGATCTCGTGGCCCCCGAGCATGAGCTGGCGGCCGAGCGTTTCGAGGGGCACGCGATCGATCCATTCGGCGACATGCTCGGCGAGCGCGGCCCGATCGACCAGCCCCGCGCGCGCGGCGGCGAAACGGCTGATCTCGATCGCCCGCGCGCCCGCTTCGGGGAACAAAGTCTCGAAGCAGCGGAACGGCAGCCAGCCGTCGCGGAGCATGAACAAGGGCCGCACCGGGCGGCCGAGGCTTGCCGACAGCGTATCGGCCTGCGCCTTGGTCCACAGCGCGAAGGCGTGGAGGGAGGGGCCGAGCACGTCGTGGCCGAGCGCGAAGGCGGCATCGCTCTCGCACCGCAGCGCGACCTGGGCGCGATGAAGCTGCATCACCGGACGGCGGACGCGCGCGTCGGGATCGATCATCATCGCCGCCGCCGCCTCGAGCCGCAGCCTTTGTTCGGCCTCGGCATCGAACTGGACGAGGTGAAAGGCGAGGATGCCCGCGCGTTGCGGCGCGTGATAATCTGCGGCGAGATTGTCGCCGAGGTGCGCGACCTGATCGGCACGGAGACCGAGCGTTTCGAGCACGACATCGAACAGCCCTCTGCCCTTGCCGACCTTATGATCGCCCGAGACGAAGACATGATCGATCCAGCCGAGCAGTTCGGGCCCGGCGGCGGCGGCGAGCAGCGCGCGCAATTCGGCCTCGCGCATATACATGTCGCTGACCAGCACGACCTTGAGCCCCCGGCACTTGGCGGCGTGGATCAGCGCGACGGTGGGCGCGAAGGCGAAGCAGTGGCGCGCCTCCAGCGCGAGCTCGGCGGCGACGGCTTCGGCGACAGCGGTATCGTCGGCGCGGGGACGTAGGCGGCGATAGACCTCCGCCAGCAGGATTTCGTGGCGATCCTCGTCCGATACCGCGCGGCGGTGCGCGGCCTGTTCGGCCCAGCAGCGCAACTCGACGCCGCCCCCCGGCATGGCGATACCGGCGAATATGTCGCGCGGCGCGTGCACCGCGCGCCACAGCAGGGTATCGAAGCAATCGAGCGACAGCGTGGTGATCCCCGCCGGCAGCCGATCGAGCAGGCCGGGGAGGTCGCGGGGGCGGATCTGGTCTTGCATGCGGTGCCTCGGGAAGCGGAATGCCGCCTGACCTGATGCGCGAACATGGTTTCCGGACCGTTAAGCGATAGTGGTGCCTCGCGGGCCGGAACGGGTTGCTGCTGCCCGCTCGACCTTACATTCGTCACCCCGGCCTTGAGCCGGGGGTCCAGCTTCTTCTTCGGCGTCGGTAGGCAGCGGGACCGGCTCAAGGCCGGGGTGACGAAAGTTCAACGTCGACAGGACACACCTCAGAAGCACAGTGGATGCCGGAACGGGCCCGGCATGACGGAAGAGGGGACGGCTGCCGCAGCTCTCGCTCAGCGCGAAAGCCCGCGCTCCTGAAGCGCCCGCTCCCAGGCCAGCGCATCGGCGACGATCCCGGCGAGGTCGTCGCGCTTGGGCCGCCATGGCAAGGTCGCCAGGATCTTGGTATTGTCCGCCACCAGGATCGCGGGATCGCCCGCGCGGCGCGGCTCCAGCCGCCGCTCGATCACCCTGTTGGTCACGCGATCGGCGACGTCCAGCACCTCGCGCACCGAATAGCCGCGCCCATAGCCGACGTTGGCGGTCAGGCTCTCGCGCGGGTTGGCGATCAGCCATTCCAGCGCGTCGACATGCGCGTCGGCGAGATCGGAGACATGGATATAATCGCGCACGCCGGTGCCGTCGGGGGTCGCATAATCATCGCCGTAGATGCCGACATGGCCGCGCTTGCCCGTCGCAGCCTCGACCGCGATGTGGATCAGGTGGGTGGCGCCTTTCACCGACTGGCCCGAGCGGCCCTGCGGATCGGCGCCCGCGACGTTGAAATAGCGGAGCGCCGCATAGTTGAGCGGGTGCGCGGCGGCGACGTCGGCGAGGATATGCTCGGTCATCAGCTTGGACATGCCGTAGGGGTTGATCGGCCGCGTCGGCGCATCCTCGGCGACGGGCACCCGCTCGGGCATGCCGTAGGTCGCGGCGGTCGAGGAGAAGACGAAGTGGCGGACCCCGGCCGCCACCGCCGCCTCGATCAGCGAACGGCTCGCGGCGGTGTTGTTGCGATAATATTTGAGCGGATCGCCGACCGATTCGCCGACCAGCAGGGAGCCCGCGAAGTGCAGGATCGCGCCGATCTTGTGCCTGGCGACGGTCGCGCCGACGATCTCCATATCGGCGACGTCGCCCTGCACGAAGGCCGCCGCATCGGGCACCGCCCAGCGGAACCCCGTCGCGAGCGTATCGAGCACCACCACCGGCCAGCCCGCGTCGAGCAGCGCCAGCACCGCATGGCTGCCGATATAGCCCGCGCCGCCGGTGACGAGGATCGCGAAGGGCTTGGTCGTGGGGCTGCTCATGCCCGCGTGGCTAGCCAGCGTCGGGTGAAGGGGCAACCTGCGTCAGCACGAAGGCATAGGATTCCGCTCGCTCGCGCAAAGCTTCGTAACGCCCCGATTTGCCGCCGTGGCCCGCGCCCATATTGATCTTAAGCAGCAAAAGAGCATCGTCCGTCTTGGTCGCGCGCAGCCGCGCCGCCCATTTGGCGGGCTCCCAATAGGTCACGCGCGGATCGTTCAGGCCGCCGGTGATGAGCATCGGCGGATAGGCCTGGGGCCTGACATTCTCGTAAGGGCTATAGCTCAGCAGCAGCTCGAACGCGGCCTTGTCGCTGATCGGATTGCCCCATTCGGGCCATTCGCCGGGGGTCAGCGGCAGGCTGGCGTCCTGCATCGTGTTGAGCACGTCGACGAACGGCACGTCGGCGACCACCGCGCCCCACAGTTCGGGATCGGTGTTGGCGACCACGCCCATCAGCTCGCCGCCCGCCGATCCGCCGTTTATCGCGATCCGGCCCGCCCCCGAGAAGCCCGCCGCGATCAGCCCCTTCGCCGCGTCGCTGAAATCGTGGAACGTGTTCCAGCGCGCCTCGGCCTTGCCCTGGAGATACCAATCGTAGCCGAGATCGTCGCCGCCGCGGATATGCGCGATCGCGAACGCCCAGCCGCGGTCGAGCAGGCTAAGCCGCGCGCTCGAAAAGCTCGGCGGGATGGCATGGCCATAGGCGCCATAGGCGTAGAGGAAGAGCTTGCCCGTGCCGCCCCTGGGGAAGCCGCTGGGGTAGACGATCGAGACCGGGATCGCCTTGCCGTCGCGCGCGGGGACCGTCAGCCGCTCGGTCGCGTAGCGGGACGCGTCATAGCCCGAGGGCACTTCCTGCACCTTGAGCGTCTCGAGCCGCCGCGCATCGGGGTGATAGTCGAACACCGTCGCCGGCGTGACCATCGACGAATAGGTCAGGCGATAGGCCGGCTGGTCGAATTCGGGATTGTTGCCCAGGCCGGCGCTGTAGCTCGCCTCGGGAAAGACGACGGCATGCGCGTCGCCCGCGTAGCTGCGCAGCAGGACCTGATCGAGCCCGTCGATCCGCGCGGTGAGGATCAGATGATCGCGAAAGCAGGCGAGCCCGGTGAGATAGGTGCGCTCCGACCCCGCCACTTCCGCGCGCCAGTCGCCCGGCGCCGCCGGATCCGCGCTGGCGAGGCGGAAGTTGACGTGCGTGTCGTTGGTCAGGATCCACAGCCGCCCGTGCGCGCTGTCGACCGCATATTGGCGCTTCACCTGGCGCGGCGACACGAGCAGCGGGAGCGCGGACGGATCGGCGGCGGGCAGCAGCCGCACCTCGCTCGTCTGGTTGTCGCCGGTAGCGATCTGGAGCCATCTTTTGTCGCGCGTCGCGCCGACCGCGACGCGGAAGCCCTCGTCACCCTCCTCGTAGAGCGCCGCGTCGCCGGCCGGATCGGCGCCCAGCCGGTGCGCCTTGGCGACGTAGCTGCGCCAATTGTCGTTGACCTCGGTATAGAGCAGCACCCGCCCGTCGGCGCTCCACGCGACATTGCCGTTGGTGACGGCACTGACCGTCTCGATATCCTCGGCCGTGGCGAGGTCGCGGATCCGCAGCGTGAAGCGCTCGGCGCCGCTCTCGTCGGCGCTCCACGCCATCAGCCGCCCGTCGGGGCTCACCTCCATCGCCGCGACGCGCCAGTAAGCCTTGCCCTCGGCCTCGGCGGTCTCGTCGAGGATCAGTTGCTCCGCCCCGCCCGCCACGGCCTTGCGCAGATGCCGCGGATATTGCGCGCCCGGCTGGTAGGCCCACCAATAGAGCCAGTCCCCCTCGCGCTGCGGCACCGAGGCGTCATCCTCCTTCAGCCGCCCCTTCATCTCCTGAAAGATCGTCTCGACCAGCGCCTCGTGCGGCTGCATCGCCGCCTCGAAATAGGCATTCTCCTCGCGCAGGTAGGACAGGATCGTCTCGTCGGTGACGTCGGGATAGCCGGGATCGCGCAGCCACGCCCAGGGATCGTCGATCCTGTGGCCGTGGGCGGTGGTGGCGTGCGGATGCGTCGCGGCGATCGGAGCGGGGGGCAAGGTCATGCCCCGCCTCTGCGCACCGCGCGCGCGCGGTGCAAGCCGCGAAGCGGGCGCCATTACGCGATGGCGCCCTGCCGGAAGCAACCGATCACGGGGTGTCCCCAGATTCGGGGTGACATCCGATGCCCGCGCCACCAGATTGCGGGAACAGTCCCCGCGAAGAGAATGCGCCATGTCCAGCTATGCCGATCGCCTGTCCGCCTTGCGCGAGGAGCTTGCCCGCCGCCGGCTCGACGGCTTCGTAGTGCCGCTCACCGACGAGCATATGAGCGAATATGTCGGCGCCTACGCGCAGCGGCTGGCGTGGCTGACGGGCTTTCAGGGTTCGGCGGGCTCGGCGGTGGTGCTGCCCGCCGAAGCCGCGATCTTCACCGACGGGCGCTATACGCTGCAGGTGCGCGAGCAGGTCGATGGCGCGCACTGGCAATATCAGTCGGTCCCTGAGACCAGCATCGCGCGCTGGCTGGAGACGCATGCGCCGAGCGGCGGGCGGATCGGCTACGATCCCTGGCTGCACACGCGCGGCTGGGTGAGCGCGGCGAAGACGGCGCTGGCCGAGAAGGGTGCCGAGCTCGTCGCGGTCGAGACCAACCCGGTCGATGCGGTCTGGCCCGACCATCCCGTGCCGTCCGACGCGCGGCTGATCGTCCAGCCCGAAGAACTCGCGGGCAAGAGCGCCGCCGCCAAGCGGCAGGAGATCGCCGACTGGCTGGCGGAGAAGGGCGCCGACGCCGTCGTGCTCTCGGCGCTCGATTCGATCGCCTGGGCGTTCAACGTCCGCGGCGCCGATGTCGATCGCACGCCCGTCGCGCTCGCCTTCGCATTGGTCAACGCCGACGGCACCGCCGAATTGTTCGTCGAGGAGGAGAAGGTCGGCGACGATGTCCGCCGCCACCTCGGCAACGGCGTCCGCGTCCGGCCGCGCGCCGCCTTCGCAAGCGCGCTGGGCGGGATGCGCGGCAAGACGATCGCGGTCGATCCCGAGCGCGCGGTGGCGGCGATCTTCTCCGCGCTCGATGCGGCGGGCGCCAGGATCAAGGCCGAGCGCGATCCCACCATCCTGCCCAAGGCGATCAAGAACGACGCCGAGGTCGCGGGCCACAAGGCAGCGCAGGCGCGCGACGGCGCCGCGCTCTGCCGCTTCCTCCACTGGCTGTCGATCGAGGCGCCGAAAGGCGGGCTCACCGAGCTTTCCGCCGCCGCCAGGCTGCGCGCGTTCCGCGACGCCACCGCCGTGCTCAAGGATCTGAGCTTCGATACGATCTCCGCCGCCGGGCCGCACGCCGCCGTGCCGCACTATCGCGTCGACGAGGAGAGCAACCTCCCGATCAAAATCGACGAAATCTATCTGGTCGATTCGGGCGGCCAATATCAGGACGGCACCACCGACGTGACGCGCACGGTGATCGTCGGCACGCCGACGGCCGAGATGCGCGATCGCTTCACCCGCGTGCTCAAGGGCCATATCGCGATCGCCACCGCGCTCTTTCCCGATGGCACGCGGGGGAGCCAGCTCGATAGCTTCGCGCGCCAGTATCTCTGGGCGGCGGGGCTCGATTATGCGCATGGCACAGGCCACGGCGTCGGCAGCTTCCTTGCCGTCCATGAAGGGCCGCAGCGGATTTCGCCGGTGGGATCGAGCCAGGCGGGCGGAGACGAGCCGTTGCGCGCGGGCATGCTGATCTCCAACGAGCCCGGCTATTACAAGGCGGGAGAATATGGCATCCGCATCGAAAATCTGGTGCTGGTCGTCGAACGAGCGGTCGCCGGCGCGGAGAAGCCGGTGCTCGGCTTCGAAACGCTGACCTTCGCGCCGATCGATCGCGCGCTGATCGAACCGGCCCTGCTCTCCCCCGCCGAGCGCGTCTGGCTCGATGCCTATCATGCGGATGTCGCGCGGATCATCGGCCCGCGGCTCGAAGGCGAGGCCGCCGAATGGCTCAGTCGCGCGACGGCGCCTCTGGAGGGATGACCGGCGGTGGCACCTCCCGCAACGCACGCGCCTGCGCCTTCCGCCGCTTGAGATTGGCGCGCAATGCCTCGGCGAGCCTGGCCGCGCGATCCGCTTCATCCTTGACCATCGCTTCCTTGACCTCCCGCCCCCTCTTCTCCATAGGCGCCGCTCCCCGCAAGGGCCGGCTGCCGTAGCTCAGTGGTAGAGCGCATCCTTGGTAAGGCTGAGGTCGTGAGTTCAATCCTCACCGGCAGCACCATT
>NZ_CAHJXD010000257.1 GCF_903644055.1 Sphingomonas bacterium
GTCCAGCCGCGTCACCCGGCGGACGTGCGCGGCATCCCCCGCCAGCCGCGCCGCCAGCGCCGCCGCCGCCTGATCGGCAAGCTCGGCCGTCCGCCCGTCGATCACGACCAGCGTCGCATCGCCGTTGGCCGGAAACGCCGCGTCCATCCTCTTCTCGGCGACCCGCCACGGCACCTCGTCCGAGATCAGCGCGGTCGCGTCGCTGCTCATCCGGAAATGTCCCACGGCATAATATGCGGACCCCGCCACGACGAGCAGCGCCACGGCGACGCACCACCACGGCCGCGCGCAGGCAAGCCGCACCAATGAGGAAAGCCAGCGAATCACGATTTGACTCTTAACCCATATGGTACGTGTAGGACAGCGAAAAATAACGAATGACGCTAGGGCCGATCGACGTCGAACGATTCGGACGGCGCTGCCTCAAATCGACCGTCACCCCGGACTTGTTCGGGGTCCCGCTGCCTGCCAACGTGGTGGAGAAGCGGGACCCCGGCTCAAGACCGGGGTGACGTTCAGCTTGAACAGGACAGCCTCTAGAGTCGGATGGCTCCAGGGCATCCCGCTCCGCCCAACCCCGCCCCGTTCAGGCGCGAAAGCCCCCCACGATGCCGACGCTGTTGCGCCGGAGCGCGGTCTGCACCGTCTCGACGATCGCGTCGGCGTCGAGACGCGCGTCATGATATTGCGCCTCGGGCTTGTCATGATCCTGGAACGTATCGGGCAGCCGCAGCGTGCGCAGCTTGAGCCCGCCGTCGATCAGCCCCTCGTCCGACGCCAGCGTCAGGACGTGCGCGCCGAGCCCGCCGACCGCGCCCTCCTCGATCGTCACCGCCACCTCGTGCGTCGCGAGCAATTTGCGGATCAGCGCGCTGTCGAGCGGCTTGGCGAAGCGCAGGTCGGCTACCGTCGTCGAAAGTCCCTGCGCCTCCAGTCGCTCCGCCGCCGCCAGCGCCTCGGCGAGCCGCGTGCCGAGGCTGAGGATCGCCACCGTCTTGCCCTCGCGCACGATCCGCCCCTTGCCGATCGCCAGCCGCTCGGGCACCTCGGGCAGCGCCACGCCGGTGCCCTGGCCGCGCGGGTAGCGGAAGGCGATCGGGCCATCGTCATGCGCCGCGGCGGTGTGGACCATATGGACCAGCTCGCTTTCGTCGGCGGGCGCCATCACGACGAAATTGGGGAGCGTCGCCAGATAGGTGACGTCGAAGCTGCCCGCATGCGTCGCCCCGTCGGCGCCGACCAGCCCCGCGCGGTCGATCGCGAAGCGCACCGGCAGATTCTGGATCGCGACATCGTGGACCACTTGGTCGTAGGCGCGCTGGAGGAAGGTCGAATAGATCGCGCAGAACGGCCGCATCCCCTGCGCCGCCAGCCCCGCCGCGAACGTCACCGCATGCTGCTCGGCGATGCCGACGTCGAAGCTGCGCTCGGGAAACGCCTTGGCGAAGCGGTCGACCCCCGTGCCCGAAGGCATCGCCGCGGTGATCGCGCAGATTCGCGGATCGTTCCGCGCCTCGGCGACCAGCGCATCGCCGAACACGTTCTGATATTGCGGCGGGCCGGCGGGCGCCTTGGCCTGCACGCCCGAGACGACATCGAATTTCTGCACGCCATGATATTTGTCGGCCGATGCCTCGGCGGGGCCGTAGCCATGGCCCTTCTTGGTGACGACATGGACGAGGATCGGCCCCTCCTCGGCGTCGCGGACATTCTCCAGCACCGGGATCAGATGATCGAGATTGTGCCCGTCGACCGGCCCGACATAATAGAAGCCGAGCTGCTCGAACAGCGTGCCCCCCATCGCCATGCCGCGCGCGAATTCGTCGGTCTTTTCGAGCGCGTCCTGCAACGGGCGCGGCAGCTTGCGCGCCATGCGCTTGGCGAGGTCGCGCAGCGTCAGGAACGGCCGCGACGAGACCGTCCTGGCGAGATAGGCGGAGAGCCCCCCCACCGGCGGCGCGATCGACATGTCGTTGTCGTTGAGGATCACGACGAGGCGATTGCCCGCCGCCTCGGCATTGTTCATCGCCTCATAGGCCATGCCCGCCGACATCGCGCCGTCGCCGATCACCGCGATCGCCTTGCCGGGATCGCCCTTCAATTTGTTGGCGATCGCGAAGCCCAGCGCCGCCGAGATCGAGGTCGAGCTGTGCGCCGCGCCGAACGGGTCGAACGCGCTCTCGCTGCGCTTGGTGAAGCCCGAAAGGCCGCCCGGCTGCCGCAGGGAGCGGATGCGGTCGCGCCGCCCGGTCAGGATCTTGTGCGGATAGGCCTGATGGCCGACGTCCCAGATCAGCGCGTCGGCGGGCGTGTCGAACACATAATGCAGCGCCACGGTCAGCTCGACGACGCCGAGCCCCGCGCCGAGATGGCCGCCCGTCACCGAGACCGCCGAGATCATCTCGGCGCGCAGCTCGTCGGCGAGCTGGCGGAGCTTGCCGGCCTCGAGCGCCCGGATATCGGCGGGGGTGGCGACCTGGTCGAGCAGCGGCGTTTCGGGTTTCGACATCGTTTTTTCTATCTCCGAATTCCGACCCTTAGCCGTCTCTCGCCGGCGCCGCTACCGGATGTGGCCCGTTGCCCACAGCTTTGACGGCGATGCTGCGCCGAAGCCACAGCGAAGTTCGGCTGAACGCGGGATGCACGGTTGAACGCGGCCCCCCCGCCCGCCATAGGCTTGCCGGTGTTTCTTGCCCGCACCCCCTTTTCCCCCCGCCCGCGCGCGCTCGGCGGCTGGCTGCTGGTCGTGGCGGCTTTGGTCTTCGCGATCGTCATCGTCGGCGGGATCACGCGGCTCACCGAGAGCGGGCTTTCGATCACCGAATGGAAGCCGATCGGCGGTATCCTCCCCCCGCTGAACGCCGCCGAATGGCAGGCCGAATTCGCGCGCTACAAGGCGATCCCGCAATATGCCGCGTTCAACCAGGGCATGACGCTCGAAGGCTTCAAGCACATCTTTTTCTGGGAATATGTCCACCGGCTGCTGGCGCGCGCGATCGGCGTGGTGCTGGGCCTCGTGCTGCTGGCCTTCTGGTGGAAAAGCTGGATCCCCAGGGGCTATGGCTGGCGGACGTTGCTGATCCTTTGCCTGGGCGGGCTGCAAGGGCTGGTCGGCTGGTGGATGGTCGCCTCGGGCCTCACCGCGCGCACCGAGGTCAGCCACCTCCGCCTCGCGACGCACCTGCTCGCCGCGATGCTGATCTATGCGGTGCTGATCTGGACCGCGCTCGATCTGTTCGGGCGCAGCCACGGGCAGCCGCGCGCCCGGCTACGCTTGCTGCCTTTGCTCGCGATCCTCGCGCTGGCGCTCCAGCTCATCTTCGGGGCGTTCACCGCCGGCCTGCGCGCGGGCTATGCCTTTTCGAGCTGGCCGCTGATGGGCGATCGCCTGTTCCCCGCCGGCGGCTGGGCGGCGGCGAGCGTCGCGCACAACCTGCTCTACAATCCGGTCGCGGTGCAGTTCGTCCATCGCTGGTGGGCGTGGGGCGTCGCAATCGCCGCGATCCTGCTCGCCCGCGCCGCATGGCGCCGGGGGGGATCGTCGGCCGCCGTGCTCGCCGTCGCGGCGGTCGCGCTCCAGATCCTGCTCGGCATCTGGACTTTGCTCAGCGGCGTCGCGCTGCCGATCGCGGTCGCGCATCAGGCGGTGGCGGCGCTGCTGCTCGCCTGCCTCGTCTGGTGCGCGCATGTCGTGGGCGAAGCGCGGCGGCGATGATCGCGGCGGCGCTCGTCGCGACGATCGCCGCCGCCTTCGCACCCCCGCTCGATCGCTTGCTCTCCTATCGGGTCCGCGACGTCTATACGGGCGCGCATCCGGCGACGATCACCACGATCGATCGCCTCGTCTTCACGCGCGCCGGGCAAGGCATGATCGCGCATCTCACGCCGCTCGCCGGAACGGTCGATGGCCCAAGACAGGAAAGGGATGCCGTCTCGCGCCTGCTCGATCCGCTGATCGGCATCGAAACCAGCGTAAGGCTCGATCGCGACGGAAGCCCCCGCGAAGTGATCGATCCCGGCCCGGCCTGGGCAGCCTTTCTAGCCTCGCGCGCCGCGCTTCGCGCCAAGCTCGATGCCGATCGCAGCCTCCCGGCGGCGGTCCGCGCCGCCGCGCACAAGGTGCTGGATGCCGAGACGGCGCCCGCCGCGCGCGACGATCGCCTGCGCCATCCGCTGCTCCAGATCCTGCCGCCGCCGCTGCCCGCGCTCGCGCCCGGCGAATCGGCAGGCTTCGAAGCCGCGATCGCCACGCCGCGCGGCACGCTGCCCGCCAGAGGGCAGGTGATGTTGCTCTCCGCCGACGCGCGCACGCTGCGCTATCGCATCACCACCGCGACCGCGCCCACCACCGCCGGCTCGCCGCGATTTTCCGAGACGACCGAGCTCAGCGTCGATCGCGGCAGCGGGCTGCTGATCGCCCAGCATCGCGCTCGCGCGCTGATCGCCGGCGACGGCCGTTCGCAGCCGATCGGCACGCAGGATGTCACGCCGCGACCGTAGTGGTATCATGTTACCTTACGAGAAACCGGCTGTTCTGCTTGACTTTTATCGCCTTCCTTCGCTAACGGGCCTCCAGCGGCGCTGCTCCTTCGCGGGCGGCGCCGGTTTGTTTTCAGGTGTCCGCGCGGCACCTTCGCCAACTAAGGACGCCCAATGAAGGTGCTCACCAAGACCACCAAGGTGGCCACGCCCGCCACGATCGAGAAGAAATGGCATCTGATCGATGCCGACGGCCTCGTCGTCGGCCGCGTCGCCTCGATCATCGCCAACGTGCTGCGCGGCAAGCACAAGCCGAGCTTCACGCCGTTCATGGATTGCGGCGACAATGTCGTCGTCATCAATGCGGACAAGGTGCGCTTCACCGGCAAGAAGCTCGGCCAGAAAATCTATTACAAGCACACCGGCTATGCCGGCGGCATCAAGGGCATCACCGCCGCCAAGGTGCTCGACAGCAAATTCCCCGAGCGCGTGCTGGAAAAGGCCGTCGAGCGGATGATCCCGCGCGGGCCGTTGGGCCGCCAGCAGATGCGCAACCTGCGCGTCTTCAAGGGCACCGAGCATGATCATGCCGCGCAATCGCCGGAGCCGATGGATATCGCGGGCTTGAACCGCAAGAATAAGGTGGGCGCATAATGTCCGACAATCGCCAGTCTCTCGCCGATCTCGCGGCGCTCACCGGCCAGCAGGCCCCCGCGCCCGACGCCGCGGCACCCGCCGATGGCGCCGAGGCCTATCTCGCCGGCCAGATCGATGTGCCGCCATCGCCCTCCACACCGGCCATCCTGCGCGAGCAGGAGATCGACGCGCAGGGCCGCGCCTATGCCACCGGCCGCCGCAAGGATGCGGTCGCTCGCGTCTGGATCAAGCCCGGTTCGGGCAAGGTCACGGTCAACGGCCGCGATCAGCAAGTCTATTTCGCGCGCCCGACGCTGCGGCTCGTCATCAACCAGCCGTTCGCGATCGCCGATCGCGAGGGTCAATATGATGTCGTCGTCTCGGTCGCGGGCGGCGGGCTTTCGGGCCAGGCGGGCGCCGTCAAGCACGGCATCGCGCAGGCGCTGACCAAGTTCGAGCCGGTGCTGCGCGCGCCGGTCAAGGCGGCGGGCTTCCTCACCCGCGACAGCCGCACCGTCGAGCGCAAGAAGTACGGCCGCGCCAAGGCACGCCGCAGCTTCCAGTTCTCGAAGCG
>NZ_CAHJXD010000258.1 GCF_903644055.1 Sphingomonas bacterium
ACCCCGGCCTTGAGCCGGGGTCCCGCTTCTTCAGCGTCGGCAGGCAGCGGGACCCCGGCTCAAGGCCGGGGTGACGATAGTTCAACGTCAGCGGGACAGACTCTTAGATCAGGCGCGCCGTTTCTTGAGCTGGTGCAGGACAAACCAGATGCCGCCCGCCACCAGCGCCACGATCACCGCCGCATCGGCATAGTGCAGGATGTGGCCCAACCGTGGATCGGTGCGCCATGCCGCACCCAGCTTCATTCCCACCCACGCCAGCGCGAAGCACCACGGCCAGGAGCCGAGGAAGGTGTAGATGTGGAAGCGCAGCAGCGGCATCCGCGCGACGCCCGCCGGAAAAGCGATGAACGATCGCACGACCGGCAGCAGCCGGCAGACCAGCACGGTGACGCTGCCGAACCGCGCGAAGAAACGCTCGGCCTTGTCGAGATCGTGGAGGTTGAGCAGGGCGTAGCGGCCATAGCGCTCGACGAACGGCCGCCCGCCGCGCTTGCCGACCTCATAGGCAATGATCGAGCCGAGGTTGCAGCCGATCGCCCCCGCCGTCGCCACCGCGATCAGCCCGAACCTTCCGGTCGAGACGAGATAACCCGCGAACGGCATGATGATCTCGGACGGCAGCGGAATGCACGCGCTCTCGATCGCCATCAGCAGCGCGACGCCGAGATATCCCGTCGCGGAGATCACCGCGATGATCCAGGCAGCGATCGGGGCGAGAATCTTTTCGGTCAGCGACATGGCCTAGCGATGTGGCGGGATCGGTACGGCCTGTCGAGAGGGTGCCTTGCAGTAGCTCACAGCACATATTTGCTGAGATCGGTATTCCGCGCGACCTCGGCAAGCTGACCTTCGACATACCCCGCATCCACGGTCAGCGCGCTGCCGCCGCGGTCCTCGGCGTTGAAGCTCACGTCTTCGAGCAGTTTCTCCATCACGGTCGAGAGGCGGCGCGCGCCGATATTCTCGATGCTGGCATTCACCTCCGCCGCGATGCGGGCGATCGCGGCGATGCCGTCCTCGGTGAAGGATATCGCGACATTCTCGGTGGCGATCAGCGCGCGATATTGCTCGGTGAGGCTGGCACGCGTGTCCGAGAGGATGCGCACGAAGTCCGCTTCGGTCAGCGCCTTCAGTTCGACGCGGATCGGCAGGCGGCCCTGCAATTCGGGCAGCAGGTCGCTCGGCTTTGCGACGTGGAAGGCGCCGCTGGCGATGAAGAGGATGTGATCGGTCTTGAGCGGGCCATATTTGGTCGCGACCGTCGTGCCCTCGATCAAGGGCAGCAGATCGCGCTGCACGCCTTCGCGGCTGACCGATCCGCCCCGCACGTCGGAAACGGCGATCTTGTCGATCTCGTCGAGGAAGACGATGCCGTTGGCTTCGGCATCGGCAAGCGCGGCGCGGCTGACCTCGTCCTGATCGAGGCGCTTGTCGGCCTCCTCCTCGACCAGCTTGCTCCAGGCCGAGCGTACCGGCAGCTTGCGCTTCTTCATCCGCCCGCCGCCGAGCTTGCCCATGATGTCGGAGAGGTTGATCATGCCGATCTGCCCGCCCATGCCGGGGATCTCCATCGGCATGCCGCCCGTATCCTCGACCTCGATCTCGACTTCCTTGTCGTCGAGATGGCCGTCACTGAAGCGCTGGCGGAACGAGGCGCGCGTCGCCTCCGAGGCATCCTTGCCGACGAGCGCGTCGATCAGCCGCGCCATCGCGGCCTCCTGGGCCTTGTCGTTGACCGCGGCGCGGCGGCGCTCCTTCTCCAGCCGTATCGCTTCCTCGACGAGATCGCGCGCGATCTGCTCGACGTCGCGGCCGACATAGCCGACCTCGGTGAATTTGGTCGCCTCGACCTTGACGAAGGGCGCGTCGGCGAGCTTGGCGAGGCGGCGGCTGATCTCGGTCTTGCCGCAGCCGGTCGGCCCGATCATCAGGATGTTCTTGGGGGAAACCTCGTCGCGCAGCTCGGGGGCGAGTTGCTGGCGACGCCAGCGGTTGCGCAGCGCGACCGCGACCGCGCGCTTGGCGTCGCGCTGCCCGACGATGTGCTGATCGAGCGCGGCGACGATCGCCTTGGGGGTGAGGGCGTCGTTCATTCAGTGTCTTTCAAATCAGGCGGCATAGACGGGCCGGCGGGCGAGCGCCGCGGCGATCTCCGCATCGGCGACGTTGACGATCGTGCCGGGATAGCTCGGCCGGGGCTTGGTGGCCGCGTCGAGCGCGGTGATATCGGCTGCGGTCAGCACGAGATCGAGCGCGCCGAGCGTGTCGTCGAGCTGCGCCAGCTTCGACGCGCCGAGCAGCACGCTCGACACCAGATCCCTCACCAGCAGCCAGGCGATCGCGACCTGCGCCAGGCTCGCGCCATGCGCCTCGGCAACTCCGCGCACCGTTTCGAGGATGCCGAAACCCCATTCCTCGTTGAACGGCAGCCGCCGCTTGGACAGGCGATCGGTAGGATCGGAGAGGCCGTCGCGGCTGTATTTGCCGCTGAGGAAGCCCGCAGCGAGTGGGCTCCATGCGGTCAGGCCGAGGCCGTAGCGGCGCATCATCGGCGCCACTTCGCTCTCGATGCCGCGCTTGAGCAGCGAATAGGACATCTGGCCGTGGGTGAACGGCGCCCAGCCGTTGGCGCGCTGGAGCTCCATCGCGGCGGCGACCTTCCACGCCGACCAGTTCGAGAAGCCAAGATAGCGCGCCTTGCCGGCCTTGACGATCGCATCGAGCGCGGCGAGCGTTTCTTCGAGCGGCGTGTTCGCATCGTCGCGGTGCGCGATATAGACGTCGACATGATCGGTGCCGAGCCGCTTGAGGCTTTGGTCGATCGACCAGTGGAGATGCTGCGCGGAAAGGCCCGACCGGTTGAGCGGTTCCCCCGCGCGCCAGCCCGCCTTGGTCGCCAGCACCACCTCGTCACGCCGGCCGGCGAGCAGCTTGCCGAGCATGATCTCGGAATCGCCGCCCGAATAGACGTCCGCCGTGTCGAAGAAGTTGATCCCCGCCTCGATCGCGCGGCCCATCAGCGCGTCGGCGCCCGCCGCATCGGTCTTGGCGACGGACGTCGTGCGGTCGATCGTGAAGGTCATCGCGCCGAACGACAGGCGCGAGACGATGAGGCCGGTATGGCCGAGCTTCGAGTAGAGCATGGATGTCCTTTCCCGTGCGGCGTCAGGCGGCGTCGAGCGCCTCGATGGTGAGATTGCCGTTGGTGAAGACGCAGACCTCGGCGGCGATGCCCATCGCCTTGCGGCAGATCGTCTCGGCATCCTCCTCATAGTCGACGAGCGCGCGCGCGGCGGCGAGCGCGTAATTGCCCCCCGATCCGATCGCCGCGACTCCTGCCACGGGCTCCAGCACGTCGCCATTGCCGGTGAGGATCAAGGTGATTTCCTTGTCGGCGACGATCATCAAGGCTTCGAGGTTGCGGAGATATTTATCGGTGCGCCAATCCTTGGCGAGCTCGACCGCGGCGCGCAGCAATGCCCCGTGATGTTGCTCCAGCTTGCGCTCCAGCCGCTCGAACAGCGTGAATGCGTCCGCCGTCGCGCCCGCGAAGCCCGCGATCACCGATCCGTCGCCGATGCGGCGTACCTTGCGCGCGTTGGGCTTCATCACCGTATTGCCCATCGAAACCTGGCCGTCGCCCGCCACCACGACCTTGCCGCTCTTGCGCACCGAAAGGATCGTCGTTCCGTGCCAGCCGATTTTGTCTTCGCGCATATTTTGTCCGTGCTCGTTCACCGCCGATATGGTGGCGGCCCCGCGCCGCCGCAACGAGGCCGGCGTTAGCGGCCGACGAACACGAACGCCGCCGCGCCCAGAACACAGAGGCCGGCGCCCGCATAACGCCAGCCCAAAGGCTCGCCCAGCACGAGCACCGAGAAGAGCGCGAACACCGCCAGCGTCACGCATTCCTGCATGATCTTGAGCTGGCCGGTGCTGAGCCCGCTGGCATGTCCGATCCGGTTGGCGGGTACGGCAAAGCAATATTCGATGAAGGCGATCCCCCAGGAGACCAGGATCGCGACCCAGATCCGGCTGTGCGGCAGGAAGCGCAGATGCCCGTACCAGGCGGCGGTCATGAACAGGTTTGAGCAGATCAGCAGCGCGAACGTGGGCATGACGGGATCAGCCGGACGTGCGCGCGGAAAGCGCGAATGGCGCGATCAGGTGCCGTTCGGTGGCGGCTTCGTTGATATGTTCGCGCGCCATCGCGGGCTATCCTCCTGCTGTGCCTCTGGTCGGGCGATCATAGCCGCGCGGCGCGGGCAGGGAACCCGCCGCGCGATGGGGCGCTGATCCGCGCGATGGCGGTTCGCATCTTCCATGTCTCCGATGTGCATTTCGGGCGCGAGGATACCGCCGCCGTCGCGCGCTTCGCCGAGATCGTGCGCGCCGAGCGGCCCGATGTCGTCGCCTGTACCGGTGATCTGACGATGCGCGCGCGCCGCCGCGAATTCGCCGCCGCCGCCGCCTGGCTGGAGGGGCTGGGCGTGCCGGTGACGATCGAGCCCGGCAATCATGACCTGCCCTATTTCAACCCGGTCCAGCGCCTGCTCGATCCCTACAAGCGTTTCGGCCGCGTCGAGAAGGCGGTCGAACGTCCGATCGCGCTGCCCGGCGTGCTGCTGGTGCCGCTCAGGACGACCGCGCGTTTTCAGTTGCGCAGCCTGGCGTGGGGGCGCGTTTCCCGGTCGGGTCTGGACGCGGCGCTGGCCTCGATCGCGGCGCGCGATCCGGGAACCGTGGCGATCGTCTGCTGCCACCATCCGCTCGCCCGCACCAATTTCGAGGGGCATGGCGATACCAGCGGCGGCGCCGAGGCGCTCGAACGGTTGGCCGCCGCCGGCGCGGCGGCGGTACTGAGCGGCCATGTCCACGATGCCTTCGATGCGTCTTGGCCGATCGCTGGCCGTACTTTGAGGCTCATAGGCGCGGGCACGCTCTCCCGCCGTATTCGCGGCACACTACCCTCTTTCAACGAAATAAGGATCGAAGCGGGGCACCTGTTATCGATACCACGATCATTAGGCTGAATCTGGAGACGAATCGTCTGCGGTCTTATCTATGCAATCCGCTACATTTAAGAGTGGTTACACACTGTTGCATTTGCACAACAGCGAATCAGAACCCCGAATGCTAAATGAACCTCAGCTTTACAATTGCTCCGCCAATTCGCCATGCTGTCATCATTCAAACGGTAGCTGGGGCGATATCTTATGAAAAACACGATGCGAAACGTGATGCTTAGTACCAGCCTGAGCGCCATCGCGTTTGCCACGCCAGCTTGGGCGCAGCCTGCTGTGAAACCAAATCAGTTGCCGACCATAGCATCCGCGACTGAGAGCGACGGCGATCAGCAGATCATAGTTACGGGCTCGCGCATTGCGCCGCCAAATGCGATCTCGCTTGCGCCAATCATCTCTATCAGCGGCGACAGCTTGATCCGCCAGACCGGTTCGGTTTCAATTGGCGATAAGCTGAACGATCTGCCGAATATCCGCTCTACTTACAGCCAACAGAATTCTACGGCTGGCTTAGGCACGACCGGTCTGAACGTGCTGGATCTCTACGGCCTCGGTCCTCAGCGTACTTTGGTTTTGGTTAACGGACGTCGCCATGTTGCGCCCAGTATTCTGAATTTGAACGGCCAGGGCGTCGACATCAACACCATCCCGAACAGCCTGCTTGAGCGGGTCGATGTCGTCACCGGTGGTTCGTCATCAGTTTACGGTTCGGACGCAATCGCGGGCGTCGTAAATTTCGTGCTGAAGCAGAATTTCGAAGGGATTGAGGCGAATGTACGCGGAGGCGTCAGCACCCATGGCGATGCGGGTGCCTATCTTGCAACGATCACCGCAGGTAAGAATTTCGGCGAAGGGCGTGGTAATATAGCCGGTTCGTTCGATTATGCGCATCAAACCGATTTTTACGGATCGGATCGGCGGAATATCCTCCCTAACAGCAATTTTGTCGTCGTTGCTACGGATCCGGCGGGTTCGCTGAATGGTGCGGCGAACGGACCGGATCGCTTCTTCTTCAACGATATCCGTAGCACCACGATCTCTTTTGGTGGCCTGGTCTCGTTCGCCAACAATGCGTGTGGCCGGGACAGCAACAGCAACACTGCTTTCACGTGTAAATATCTGTTTCAGCCAGATGGCACGCTTGTTCCGGAAACCGGTACGCGGATTGGCATCGCGCCCAACGGCAATTTTATCGGCGGCAATGGCAACGTCGGACGCGAGGGAAATATCCTGGTGCTCCAGCCACGACAGGATCGCATCAATGTCAACCTTATAGGACACTACGAGATTTCGCCCGCGATCGTTCCGTTTTTCGAAGCGAAATATGTCAAGATTCACACGACGGGTTCGCAAAGCGGTCCGGCATTTATTCAGGGCACCACGCTGAGCGCCTTTGGATTCAGCACGACCTACGAGCGACCGCGCCTCGACAATCCGTATCTTTCGGCTCAGGCGCGTGCCCTGATTACGCAGCAACTGATCGCATCTGGTACTCCGGCAGCCATGATAACTGGCGCGACCCGGTTCACGATCGCCAAGAATCTGACTGACCTCGGCCTTCGTAATGAGAACAGCCATCGACAGACTTATCGGCTGGTCGGCGGTGTTCGTGGTGATCTCGGTGATGGCTTCCATTACGAGATTTCGGGCAATTACGGCGAGACTCGAGAAAACACGACTGTCCAGGGCAATCTGAACGTTCAGCGCTTCCTGCTGTCAATGGATACGGTTCGCAACGCGGCCGGCCAGATCGTCTGCAATTCGCAGGTCAATCCAGCGACCGCAACGACCGCCCAATTGCCTGGCAGCAGTGCCGCCACGCTCGCGGCCGATGTCGCCGCCTGCCAGCCTCTCAATCCGTTCGGCGAAGGCAATATCAGCCAGGCTGCCAGGAATTACGTTCTGCAGGATACGCTCGCCATCACTCGAATCCGGCAGACGGACATCGTCGGATATGTTGCCGGCGATTCCAGTAAATGGTTCGAATTGCCCGGTGGCCCCATCGGCGTCTCGATCGGCGGCGAATATCGTCGTGAAACCAACCTCTATCGCCAAGATCCACTGGTGAACTCGGGCTACACTTTTTACAATGCGATCTCGACGCTGAGTGCGCCGGCCTTCGAAGTTAAGGAAGCGTTTGGTGAAATCCGAATTCCGTTGCTCAAGGATCGCCCGTTCTTCAAAGATCTTACCCTCTCGGGCTCGGGCCGCGTCTCGCACTACAAGGGTGCGACCGGGACGGTATATACCTACAATGGCGGGGCCGATTATGCACCTGTCCAGGACATCAAATTCCGCGGCACCTATTCGCGCTCGGTGCGCGCGCCGAACATTCGTGAACTCTACGCGACGCAAAGCGCGAATTTCGCCACGGTCACTGATCCTTGCTCGCTTCGCAACATTGCCGCCGGCACCGCAACCCGCGCGGCGAATTGTCGCGCGGCAGGCATCCCGGCCGCCTACGACTATGTTTATATTCAGTCGCTGGCGATCAGGAGCGGCGGCAATCCTGCCCTGACGGCGGAAAAGTCAGATTCCTATACGCTGGGCACCGTCATCACCCCGCGCTGGGTACCGGGGCTTACGCTGTCGATCGACTATTATAATATCAAGGTGAAGAATGTCATCCAGTCTGTGGCCGCACAGACGACGATCAACCAGTGCTATGACTCGGCGACGCTGGCCAATCCATTCTGCGCGTTGTTCCAGCGGGCGGGTGCTGGCGGCGGTCCCAACGGTGAGGACCCTTTCCGGATCATCGAGAACAGCCTGCTAGTATCGTCGCTGAATTATGCCAGTCTGCGCGCGCGCGGCATCAATCTCGATGCGGGCTATCATCACCGTTTCGACGGCATCGGTGAGCTTTCGGCGCATGGCGTTTATACACATGTAATTCAGCGCGACAGCTTCCTTAATCCGATCGATCCGGGTCGCGCGGATCGCATCCGTGGTGAGCTCGGTGATCCTATCGATGCGTTCAATCTCGACATTGACGTGCGGCGCGGCAAGGTTACCTTTGGATATGGCGTCCGCTTCATCGGGCACATGGTTTTGAATACTTGGGAAGATACCCATAGCGTTCAGGGCCGGGCGCCGGAAAACGCCGATTACGCCGATCGCCAATTCTATCCTACGGTCTGGTATCATGCGCTTCGCACCAGCTTGGACGTTACGAGCAAAGTCAATCTCTTCGCTGGCGTCGACAACTTGACTGACAGGGTTCCGCCGTTCGGCCTGACTGGCGTAGGTGGTGGCTCGGGTATCTACGATGTCCGTGGCCGTTATCTCTATACGGGAGCACGAGTTAAGTTCTAAGATCGATCGGGAATAAACTTCAAAAAAAAAGGGCTGCGCCGGATCTCCCGGAGCAGCCCTTTTTATAGAAACATCGCTGGTTTAGCGGACCGAGCCGCGACGAACGAGATTGACGATCGCGAGCAGGACGACCGCGCCGACCAGGGAGACCAGGAAGGTGTAGATCGTCAGGGGCTGGTTATTGATCGAGCCGCCGGTGAAGATCAGGCCACCGATGAACGCGCCGACGATGCCGACCACGATATTGAGCAGGATGCCCTGCTGCGCATCGGTGCGCATCAGGATCGAAGCAAGCCAGCCGACGACGCCGCCAATCACGAGCCAAAGAATAAGTCCCATTACCGTTCTCCCGTTTCGCCGCCGCGCTCGACATCGAGCGGACGGCGGTATGGGAAGCTAGACGCCCCGAAATCGAAACGGTTCCGAAAAGGCTGGCGGCGAACGGTTTATCGGGAAAGACGAGCCGTGATCAGTAGCGCTGCTGACGTTCGTAAAGCGATTTGTAATGCTGGATTCGGGTGACGCGGAGCCCGGGCATGCCCGATCGCTCCACCGCGCGCTTCCAACTCGCGAACTCCTCCATGCTGATCTGATAGCGATCGCACACTTCCTCGAAGCTGAGCAGCCCGCCGTCGACCGCGGCGACGACCTCGGCCTTGCGCCGCACCACCCAGCGCGACGTGCCCACCGGCGGCAGCGACTCCAGCGTCAGCGGTTCGCCGAGCGGGCCGATCACCTGGGCGGCCTTGATCCTCTGATTTTCGATCATCTGCATCCTCTTACTCGTACCGGTCGGGCGCGGCCCCGGCGGGCGGCCCTGACACGGATGCGGTAGGATCCCCGGCTTCAAGGAAGGCTGAAACGCCAGGGTAAACGGCGCGGTCACCATCCTTTCTCGTGCCGCCCAGCGCGTCGAAGCGGGCGATGGCCGATGCGGCGACCGCGCCGACCTGGCAGCCGAACAGAGCTTCGATCGCGGACAGCGGATCGGGCGCGGTATCGCCGTCGGTGCAGGCGCGCGCGGTAGGCGTCGCCGCCTGCGAGGCGAGCAAAGCCGACATCAGCGCCGCATATTCGGCGGACGATGCCTCCTGTCCCTCGATCTTGAATTCCGGCTTCATCTGCGCGCTTTCGCCTCCACAAGGCTGATCACGGCAGCAATCGCCTCAGCTTTAGGCATCGGGACGCGCGGAGCCCTTCCGCGCATACCCATCAAAGGCTATGCGGCGCGCGATGGAATTGGGCGATTTTCAACTGGATCGATGCGGCGGCAGGCCGCGGATCGTCGTCGCCATGTCGGGCGGGGTCGATAGCAGCGTCGTCGCGGCGCTCGCCGCGCGCAGCGGCGCCGAGACAATCGGCATCACGCTCCAGCTTTACGATCATGGCGCGGCGGTGGGGCGGGCGGGAAGCTGCTGCGCCGGGCGCGATATTCGCGACGCGCGCGCGGTGGCCGATCGGCTGGGGATCGCGCATTATGTGATCGATCGCGAGACCAGCTTCCGCACGAGCGTGATCGATCGCTTCGCCGACGATTATGTCGCGGGCCGCACGCCGATCCCCTGCATCCGTTGCAACCAGAGCGTGAAGTTCACCGATCTGCTCGCCACCGCGCGTGAGCTCGGCGCCGATTGCCTCGCGACGGGCCATTACGTCCGCCGCGTCGCGGGGCAGGCGGGCGCCGAGCTGCACCGTGCGCTCGATCCGGCGCGCGACCAGAGCTATTTCCTGTTCGCCACCACGCAAGCGCAGCTCGAATATCTGCGCTTCCCGCTGGGCGGGCTGCCCAAGCCGCGCGTGCGCGAGATCGCCGCCGAACTCGGGCTGGGGGTCGCGGGCAAGCCGGACAGCCAGGACATCTGCTTCGTCCCCGACGGCGATTATGCCGGGCTGGTCGCGCGGATGCGGCCGGAGGCGGACGTCCCCGGCGATATCGTCGATCTGGCGGGCCGGGTGATCGGGCGGCATCGCGGCATCCTCCGCTACACCGTCGGCCAGAGGCGCGGGATCGAGATCGGCGGCGCGCCGGAGCCGCTCTACGTCATCAAGGTCGATGCGGCCGAGCGGCGGCTGGTAGTAGGCCCGCGTTCCGCGCTTGCGGTCTCCTCGGCGGCGCTTGGGGATATCAACTGGCTCGGCGGAGCGGTCGCGCCGTCGGCGGAGCTTGCCGTCAAGGTCCGCTCGCTCGCCAGGCCGACGCCCGCGAGCTTCGATGGCGATCGCGTCCATTTCCACGCGCCCGAATATGGCGTCGCGCCGGGGCAGGCGGCGGTGCTGTATGCGGGCGATCGCGTGCTGGGCGGCGGCTGGATCGAGTCGGCGCAGGCCACGTTGGCGCACGCGGCCTGAGCCGGTCGTGACCCGATCGAAATGCCGCAAAAAGGGGCAGGGCGATCAGGCCCTGCTTGCTTTGCGTGCAGCTTCGGCACGCGCCATGCTCTCCATATCGGCGCCGCTTGCATGGCGCTGACCGGCACGCTTATTGAAGGCCCGCGAAGCACGCGTCCGGGAGCGCCGTTCGAATGAAGAAGATCGAGGCCATCATCAAGCCGTTCAAGCTCGATGAGGTGAAGGAAGCGCTGCACGACGTCGGCGTTTCGGGGATCACGGTGACGGAGGCCAAGGGCTTCGGCCGCCAGAAGGGTCATACGGAATTGTATCGCGGCGCCGAATATGTCGTCGATTTCCTACCCAAGGTGAAGCTCGAGGTGGTGGTCGACGATGCGCTCGCCGATCGCGTGGTCGAGGCGATCCAGCAGGCCGCGCAGACGGGGCGCATCGGCGACGGCAAGATATTCGTGACTACGGTCGATACGGCGGTGCGGATCCGCACCGGGGAGAGGGATGCCGACGCGGTGTAGGCTGCGGGAAAGACGGCAATCGCGGCCGATGCGCCGCATCCAGGTTTCACGGGGAAGGGCATTTCCATGGCGAATAAAGCGTCCGACGTTCTCAAGATGATCAAGGACAAGGAGATCGAATGGATCGATCTCCGCTTCACCGATCCCAAGGGCAAGTGGCAGCATCTGACGATGGTGTCCGGCGTCGTGGGTGATGACGAGCTCAACGACGGCTTCATGTTCGACGGCAGCTCGATCGAGGGCTGGAAGGCGATCAACGAGAGCGACATGATCCTCAAGCCCGATCTCGATGCGGTATGGATCGATCCCTTTTCGGCGACGCCGATGCTGATCCTGGTCTGCGACATCGTCGAGCCTTCGACCGGCGAGCTTTATGCGCGCGATCCCCGCTCCACCGCCAAGCGCGCCGAGGCCTTCGTCAAGACGCTGGGCATCGGCGATACCGTCTATGTCGGTCCCGAAGCCGAATTCTTCATGTTCGACAGCGTCACCTTCGACAACACCTACGATTCCTCTTATTACAAGATCGACGATATCGAGCTGCCGACTAACACCGGCAGGGACTATGAAGGCGGCAACCTCGCCCACCGGCCCCGCGCCAAGGGCGGCTATTTCCCCGTCGCGCCGGTCGACAGCGCGGTCGACATCCGCGCCGAGATGGTCTCGACGATGCTCGAAATGGGGCTGCCGTGCGACAAGCATCATCATGAGGTCGCCGCGGCACAGCACGAGCTCGGCCTGACCTTCGGCACGCTCGTCCAGACCGCCGATCGCATGCAGATCTACAAATATGTCGTGTGGCAGGTGGCGCAGGCCTACGGCAAGACCGTCACCTTCAT
>NZ_CAHJXD010000259.1 GCF_903644055.1 Sphingomonas bacterium
TGGTGACCCCTACGGGAATCGAACCCGTGTTTTCGCCGTGAGAGGGCGACGTCCTAGACCGCTAGACGAAGGGGCCGTCGCTGTCGGAAGCGGGCCAACTAGAGGGCGCGGCGAATATCGTCAAGCAGCGGGAAGGGCGGCGGCATTGGCTGGCGGCTTGCCGGAGCGGAGCCCCGGGATACAATGCGTAGCGATGCGGACCACCTTCGACGATGCCGCCGTCCGGCTCTATCATCTCGATGGCGAGAGCGGCGAAGCGACGACCTTGCTCTATGGCACCTTGGCCGAGGCTCTGGCGCACGCCGCCGCTCAGCAGGAGGACACGCAGGCCGGCCTGTTTCTACAGACGAGCAACGATGTCGTCGCCTATCTCGATCTGATCGGAGGCTAAAAGGATCGGGGCAGCCCTAGCGGAGCTGCCCCGACACTTTCATCGTTACCGAGTCAGCGGTAGAAAACCTGCCCGCCGATCGTCGCGACATGCTGGCGCGTGCGGAAGAAGCCGTTGTTGCCGGCATAGGCCGCGCGGAAGAAGATCGCGCCGGGCGCCGCCGGCTCGGCATTGCCCGCCATCGCTTCCCGCGCGACATCGACCGCGGTCTTCCAGTCATCGCTGTCTTCGCGGGGATGATAAACGGTGGTGTTGAAGAACTGGCCGCGCTGGTTGGCGACCTCGCAGATCGAAGCGCCGAAGCGTCCGTTTCCGGATTTCAGGCGGTTGAGCAGGGTCTGCGCGACGGCGATCTGGCCGCGCCGGGGCTGCCCGCGCGATTCGTGGTGAACCACCTTGGCCATGCAATTGAGCGCCGCCTGATCCACCGCGGCGGTCGGCGCCTCGCTCTTGGCATCGTCCGCATCGTCGTCCGGCAGGGCAGCGGTCGCCGCCTGGGCGCGCTGGATCGGATCGGCGACCGGGGGCGCGAAGGATGCAAGCTCGTAAGGAAGGGTGAAAGCAGGGGTCTGCTCGGTGGCGGCGTTGACGCTCGCCGGAAACAAAGCCGCGAGCATGGCGAAGGCGCCGGCCGCGGAAAGGATTAGGGATCGCCTGATGGCGGTCATTTTTTGCTCTTCATATGCGCAAAACCGCATCGCCGGCCGGAACATTGGCCGCGCGTGCGAATTTAACGTCTTGGCGAAGGGCGAGTTACGCCAGCCCCCTGGCCCGCAGTACGCGTGCCCCTTCACGAGCCGCCGCGTCGCGTCAAACCATGGTCGATGAATCGTTACTTCGCTGCGGCAGAATGACGTGGCAATCAGGATGATTGGCGTTGATCCCCGGTTGAGGCATAAGGTTCCGACGCGCCCCGTCGGCGCGCTGGAGCGAGCGTGGGCGAGTTAGGGAGCATCACCGGCCGGGTAGAGACAGCGTTGCGCGAAGGCCTGGCCGCGCGCGGTGCCGAGGCGCTCCGCCGCGATCGCCTGCTCGCCGCGATCGCCTTGTTCTCCGGGCTCGGTTTCCTGATCGCGGCACCTTTCGCCTTGCGGGCGGCGGCCGGCTTCTTCCTGCCGCTTACCGCGGCGCTGGTGGTCGCGATCGCGCTGGTGCCGATGCTCGAATGGTTCGAGCGGCGCGGCGTGCCGCCGCCCGCCGCCGCCTTCTTGTGCATCGCGGCATTTTTCGTCGTTGCCAACGCCGCAGTGGTCTCGATCGTCGTGCCGGCGTCGGGCTGGTTCGCGGTGCTACCCGAGCGCGTCGTGCGCATTAGGCATAACCTGACCCCGCTGATCGAGCTTTATTCGAGCCTTGATCGCTTCATCAGCGATACCTCTTCCACCTTCATGCGCCATGCGCAGGCGAAGACCGTCACGCTTTCGACGCCCAACTCGCTGCTCGATATCGTCGCGACCTCGGCGCCGGTCGCGATCATCCAGCTCTTTTTCGCGACGCTGGTGGTCTATTTCTTCCTGTCCGGCTGGACGCGGATGCGCCGCCAGACGATCACCAGCCGCGGCAGCTTCTCGAGCGCGATGACTCTCGCGCGCGTGATCCAGCAGGTCGTCGACGCGACCTCGGCCTATCTGGCGACGATCACCGTCATCAACATCACGCTGGGGATGCTCGTTGCGTTCGGGCTGTGGATCATCGGGCTGCCGACGCCCCTGATGTGGGGCGGCATCGTCGCGCTGTTCAACTATATGCCCTATCTCGGGCCGATCATGGCGGCGGTGCTGCTGGCGCTGGGCGCGCTGATGAGCTTCCGCGACGCCTGGTACGCGGCCTTCCCGCCCTTGATCTTCATCGTCTGCCACCTGATCGAGGCCAATGTCGTGACCCCATCATTGGTCGGGCGGCGGCTGACGATCAATCCGCTGCTGATCCTCGTCGCGCTGAGCTTCTGGAGCTGGGTTTGGGGGGCGGCCGGCGCGCTGCTCGCGGTGCCGCTGCTGATCATCTGCAAGACCGTGCTTGCGGCGGCGGGCAAGCCCGATATCGCGGGCTTCCTGTTCGAAGAGGGCACGCTCACCAACCCACAGCCCGAGCCGATCGTCCCCGAGGGATAGAGTTGGAGCCTCCTGGCGGCCAATCCTGTTCAAGCTGAACCGTCACCCCGGCCTTGAGCCGGGGTCCCGCTTCTTCCTAAGCGTTGGCAGG
>NZ_CAHJXD010000260.1 GCF_903644055.1 Sphingomonas bacterium
CGCGACCTATCCTTATTACCGCATGCCCGGCGGCGCGGCGCGGATCACGCTCGGCGCCGACGGCCGCGCGCTCGTCCAGATGGCCAGCCATGAGATGGGCATGGGCACCGCCACCGTGCAGGCGCAGCACGCCGCCGCCCGCCTCGGGCTGGAGCTCGAGTGCGTCCGCTTCGAATATGGTGACAGCAAGCTGCCGCAGGGGACGATCGCGGGCGGCTCGTCGCAGACCGCGTCGATCGGCGCGGCGATCATCGCGGCGGCCGCAGCGCTCAACACCGAATTGCTCAAGCTCGCCGGCAACGATTCCCCGCTCGCGGGGCTCAAGGCCGATGAGGTCGAGGCGCGCGATGGCGGGCTCTGCAAGGCCGGTGAGCCCGATCGATGGGAGAGCTATGCCTCGATCCTCGCGCGCGCGCAGCGCGACGAGGTGGTGGCCGATGCCGATGCGCCGATGCCGTTCGAGACGCAGAAATATTCGATGCATTCCTATGGCGCGCAATTCTGCGAAGTCCGGGTCAATGCAGTGACGGGAGAAACGCGCGTTTCGCGGTTTCTCGGATCGTTCGATGCCGGGCGCATCCTCAACGCGCAGATGGCGACCAGCCAGTTCAAGGGCGGCATCATCATGGGCCTCGGCCTCGCGCTGACCGAGGAGACGTTGTTCGACGAACGCTCCGGCCGCGTGATGAACCCTTCGCTCGCCGAATATCACGTCCCCGTCCATTTGGACGTGCCCGCGATCGACATCCTCTGGAACGACATTCCGGATCCTCATGCGCCGCTCGGCGCGCGCGGGATCGGGGAGATCGGCATCACCGGCGTCGGCGCCGCGGTGGCGAACGCGATCTACAACGCGACCGGCAGGCGGGTGCGCGATCTTCCGATCACGCTGGACAAGCTGCTTTAGCGGACGCGCCATTCGCGCGGGACGAGAGCGTCGGAGGCAGCGCGCAGGCTACGGTGCGGAGCTTAGAGGCATTATTAATAAAAGATAAATTGCTTTGACACACTGCAGCAAAGCCGGGTAGGCGACCACATCGATTCCTTCGATGCGTTCTTTTTTTGGGGGCTTTCATATGCGTTTTCGGATTCTCGCCGCGGTTGCGGCATCGGCGATTGCCGTCGCTTCGTCTTCTTCGGCTTTCGCCGCGACCTGCACCGGCAATTGCGGTGAGCTCGGCGCCAATGGCGATGTGACGGCGCCGCCGAATGGCCAGTCCACCTATCAATATGTCACCACCAGCGGTGGCATCACTGGCGCCGGCCAGATCGCCGGCGTCGGCGGGACCAACGGTTCGCAACTGGTTTCCAGCCTGTTCGCGGCCAATTCGGGTGACGAACTGAACTTCTACTTCAACTATGTCACCGCCGATGGCGCGGGCTTCTCCGATTACGCCTTTGCGGAACTGATCAGTGACGTCGGCAGCCATGTCGCGTGGCTCTTCACCGCGCGTACCGTCCCCTCGGGCAATACCAGCCCCGGCACCGGCCTTCCCGCGAACGATGCGACGTTGACGCCGTCCTCGACGCCGATCAATCCCAATGCCACGAACTGGGCGCCGCTCGGCGGCTCTTCGGGCGGTTGCTACAGCAGCGGTTGCGGCAACACGGGTTGGATTTCGTCGGTCTATTCGATCGGCGATGCCGGCTCCTATGCGGTGCGCTATGGCGTAACCAACATCGGTGACACGGCCGTTGACTCGGGCCTCGCGTTCGCCGGTCTCCAGGTCGCCGGCCAGGCGGTCGACACCGGCGCCACCGTTCCCGAGCCCGCTTCGTGGGCGATGATGGTCGGTGGTTTTGGCATGCTCGGCGGCGCGCTTCGCCGCCGTCGCGCGAACGTCGCCTTCGGCTGATCGATCGCCAACTTTGATCTAGGAGCGGCGCTCCGTCGGAAACGACGGGGCGCCGTTTCCTTTGGCAGTCATGCTATTCGAAGATATAGGATTTCCGCCATGTCGGGCTCGTTCCGGCATCCACCGTCCCGCCGGTCGGGACCAGGAGCACGGTGGACCCCGGCTCAAGCCCGGCGCGACGAGCATGTGTTCGAGCGGGGATGAGCATAGTTTCCATTCTGGCGGCGCGTCCGCGATAGGGCCGCGCGCGCCAACCGCCGGTTGATTTCTGAGCTCGCGCACGACAAGAGCGGCCATGTCTCAGCCCGGCCTCGATCATCGCGGCGTCCTCTTCGTCCTCTCCTCGCCATCGGGCGCGGGCAAATCGACGATCGCGCGGATGCTGCTGCGGGAGGACGCCGATATCGCCATGTCGGTTTCGGTCACGACGCGGCCGATGCGCGCCGGCGAGGTCGACGGGCGCGACTATCATTTCATCGATGTCCCGCGCTTCAAGCATATGGTCGCCGCCAACGAACTGATGGAATGGGCGCACGTCTTCGATCATCGCTACGGCACGCCCAAGGCGCCGGTCGAGGCGATGCTCGCTTCGGGGCAGGACGTGCTGTTCGATATCGACTGGCAGGGCGCGCAGCAGCTCTACCAGCAGGCGGGCGGCGATGTGGTGCGCGTCTTCATCCTGCCGCCCTCGGTCGCGGAACTGGAACGCCGCCTCACCAAGCGCGGCACCGATCAGCCCGATGTCATCGCCGCGCGGATGGCGCGCGCCGCCGCCGAGATCAGCCATTGGGATGGCTATGAATATGTCCTCATCAACGATGACGTGCAGCTCTGCTTCGCGCAGGTGCTCAACATCCTCAACGCCGAACGCCTGCGCCGATCGCGCCAGACCGGGCTGATCGGTTTCACGCGCAAGCTGATGACGGCGAAGGACAGGTAGGCTAGACGTTCGATCCGCTGAAGTGGCGGCCGGCGCCGTCGACCCAAAGAAGGAAGCCGTATGATCCGTGTGCTGATCGGTAGCCTGGCGGGCGGCGTGGTGATGTTCCTCGTCGGCTTCCTCTTCTGGGCGACGCCGCTGAACAAGCTGGCCTTTTCGTCGGCGAGCGAGCAGCAGACCGCCAACGTCCAGCTCGCGATGGCGAACAATTTGCCGCACACGGGGCGCTATATCGTGCCCGATCCCGAAACGCCGGGCGGCACCGTGCTCTACGGCAAGGGGCCGGTGGCGACGGTCGATTACAATGCGGCGGGCTTCTCGACGCAGGGCGGATCGTGGATGCTCGGCGGCTTTATTCACGAAGTGGTGGTCGCGGGGCTGATCGGTTTCAGCCTGCTGGCGGTGGCCGGGCGAGTCGTCGATTTCGAAAGCCGCGCGCGGCTGGTGATCGGCTTTTCGGCGGCGGGTTCGGTGCTGATCACGCTCAGCGATCCGATCTGGATGCATGCGGACTGGGGCTTCGCGATCTACAATCTCGTCGCCTGCATGGCGATGCTGATCGCGCCGGGGCTGCTGATCGCACGCTGGTTCCTGCCCAGGCCGGTGGGCGCGACGGTTCACTGAGCGGGCGGAGGGCATGTTTTGAGCCTCTCCTGTCAAGCTGAAACGTCACCCCGGCCTTGAGCCGGGGTTCCGCTTCTTCAGCGTCGGCAGGCAGCGGGACCCCGGCTCAAGGCCGGGGTGACGGGAGTTCAGATAGACCCTAGCTCTCCTCATCCTCCTTCGGCTTTTCGGCCGGAGGGCAGTTCGCGCGGGGCTTCGTTTTGCGCTGGACCTTGGTCACGGCGAATTCCTCGGGATTGAGCGCGCCGCTCTTGTCCTTGTCGGCATTGGCGAATTTGGTCTCGGCCTTCACCGCCCATTCGTCGAAGCCCAGCCTGCCGTCGCCGTCGACGTCGAGCCTGGCGAACGCCTTGCGGCGCGCGGCGAGATATTCCTCGCGCGCGACCTTGCCGTCCCGGTCATGGTCGTAGCGCGAGAAACGCTTCTGCTCGCGCGTCTTTTCGCTGGCGGAAGGAGGGTCGGGAATGGCGTCGTCGCTCTGCGCGAGCATCGCCGCCGCCGCCTGTTGCGGGGCGAAGCCGCCGCGCGCGCCGCCCGTGCCCTTCCACAACAGCATCCCGCCGCCCGCCAGCAACAAAGCCGCGACCGCCCCGACCAGATAGCGCCACATGTGCTTCCCTCTTCATGCCCTGGGAGAGGCTAACGTCGCGTGAGGCGCAGCGCCAGCAGGCGCAGCAGCCGCGACGGCGATCCCTGCCGACGTCCGCCGGGCGCCGCGGCATCGATCCGCGCCAGTGTGGCGAGTGCTGCGAGCGGGAGCGAGGCGCGGGGCCATCCTCCTTCGATCGTCGCAAGCACCGCCCGCGCCTGCGCGCGCGCCTCGTCGCGGACCTTGGGATCGGAATGGCGATGGCTGAGATCGGCGAGCGCCCAGCCTTCGCCGGCGCCCGGCAGGCGGGGGTCGGCGCAGCCGAG
>NZ_CAHJXD010000261.1 GCF_903644055.1 Sphingomonas bacterium
ACCGGCAGTGGCGGATAGGCGGCCACCATCAGCCCGGCGAGACCGCCGAGCGACGCGCCGACCAGCACCGGCGGCCGTGCCAGCGTAGCGGTAACGGCGCGCACGTCGGCGGCGAACAGGGTGAGATCGTAGACGCCGTCCGGCGACCAGCCGCTCTCGCCGTGACCGCGCAGATCGAGCGAGATCGCGCGATAGCCGGCTTTCGCCGCCTGCGCGATGGCATGGCCCCAGCTCTGCCGGGTCTGGCCGCCGCCGTGGAGGAACAGCACCGGAATAGCGTCCGCCGGTCCGTCCGCGTCGGCGATCAGGGTGACCCCGGCGCCCTGATATTCGATCCGCTCCATCCGCTCTTGCTCCTGCTTGCCCTCACGTACCGTCAAGGCCACAAACCGGGCCGCGAAGCGAAGCCCTCCCGCTCGCCTGAGAGCGGTTATCGCCGCCGCGATGGCCAGGGGCGTTGCGGCCGGCCGGCCGGCACGTCATGTCTATGCACCCGCGGCGACAGAGCGAGAGGAGTGGCATGGCGGGCAAGATCATCGTTATCACGGGCGCGAACGGCGGTCTCGGTCGCGCGCTGGCGCAGCGCTTCGCGGGCGACGGCGAGACCGTGGTGCTGCTCGGCCGCTCGCTCGACAAGGTGCGGGCGGTGGCGGACGCGATCGGCGGAAGCGCGCTGGCCGTGGAATGCGACGTGACCTCGGCGGATTCGGTGCGCGCGGCCTTCGCCGAGATCGCCCGGACGCACCCGAAGATCGATGCGCTGATCAACAACGCGGCGATCTTCAAGCCCTTCCTGGTCGAGGAAGCGAGCGACGAGCAGATCCTCGGCGCCGTGCTCACCAATCTTGCCGGCCCGATCTTCTGCTCCCGTTCCGCGATCCCCATGCTCAGCCGCGGCGGGCACATCATCAACCTGAGTTCGGAATCGATCGACGAACCGTTCGCGCATCTCACCCTTTATCAGGCGACGAAAGCCGGGCTCGAGACATTCGGCGTGCATCTCCACGCCGAGTTGGGCGAGAAGGGTATCCGCGTGACCACGGTCCGCGCCGGGCAGATGATGGGCGACGGCACGACCATGCCCGAAATGGATCCGGTGGCGATGGAGCGCTTCTTCGAAGCGTCGATGAAGCGTGGGCTCAACCTGATGGCGCGGGGCATATCGCAATATCATTCGACCACCGCCATCTTCCGCACGCTGCTCGATCTGCCACCCGACGTGCATGTCGGCGTGGTCCGCTTCCAGAGCCGCGTGCTCGACTGATCATTTCCGCCGGCCCCAGTCACGCGAGCCGGTCGCAGCAGAGGAAAGACCCATGGCTACCCTATCCGACGGCAAGCTTTACATCGACGGCAAACTGCGCGACGCGGCGGGCGGCAAGACCTACGACGACATCGGACCTTGGACGGGCGAGGTGATCGCCCGCGCCGCCGACGCCTCCGCCGAAGACATGGAAGAGGCGATCGCCGCGGCGCGACGCGCCTTTGACGAGACCGACTGGCCGACCAACCCGGCCAAGCGTCGGGAACTGGTGACGAAGCTGGTCGAAAAACTGAAGGCCAACCGCGACCGGCTGGCCGAAATCGCGCGGCACGAGGTCGGCTCCGCGCCTGGCGCGACGGCGATGGCGCAGGTCGACGGCCCACTCGGTTTCATCCACCGCTTGTTCGACATCTTCGACCAGATCGAATGGGAAAAGCCGATGGGCGACAGCACAACCTTCGGCCTGAAAACCGACCGGATCGTGGTCAAGGAACCGATCGGCGTGGTCGGCGTCATCACGCCTTGGAACGCGCCGCTCTACATCAGCATCGGCAAGGTGATCCCGGCGCTGCTGGTCGGCTGCACCGTCGTCATCAAGCCCGCGCCCGACACGCCGCTGATGAGCGCGATCTGGGGCGAACTGGCGGACGAGGTCGGCTTGCCCGCCGGCGTGCTCAACGTCGTCACCGGCAGCGATCCGGCGCTGCTCGGCGAGATGCTGACGACCGACCCGCGCATCGACCTCATCTCCTTCACCGGGTCGACCGGGGTGGGCAAGCGGATCATGGAGAAGGGCTCGGCGACGCTGAAACGCGTGTTCTTGGAACTTGGCGGCAAGTCCGCCGCGATCGTGCTCGAGGACACGCCCGATTTCGCCATGACGGTCGCGCAGTCGATCGTCTGCTTCCACGCCGGCCAGGGCTGCGCGACGATCACCCGCCTGCTCGTGCCCCGGAGCCGCTACGAGGAGGCGATCGCGGTGCTCGAGCAGACCTACGCCTATTACGCCACGATGTGGGGCAATCCGGATGATCCCGCCAACGTGATGGGCCCGCTGATCTCGGCGCGCCAGCGCGACCGGGTGATGTCCTACATCGAAAGCGGCAAGGCCGAGGGCGCACGCCTGCTCGCTGGCGGCAATATCGCGATCGACAAGGGCGCCGGCTTCTTCGTCGAGCCGACCTGTTTCGTCGACGTCACCAACGACATGAAGATCGCGCGCGAGGAAATATTCGGGCCGGTGCTGGTCGTCATCCCCTTCGAGGACGACGAGGATGCGATCCGCATCGCCAACGACAGCGACTACGGCCTTTCCGGCGCGGTTCGCTCGGGCAATCCGGAGCGCGCGCTGCGCATCGCCCGGCGCATCCGGAGCGGCACGATCAGCATCAACGGGGGCCTGCCGATCAATGTCGACCTGCCCTTCGGTGGCTACAAGCAATCGGGCATCGGCAAGGAATGGGGGCTTGAGGGCTTCCACGAATATCTCGCCACCAAGGCGATCGGCGTCGGCATCGCCGCTTGACGTGACTGTGCACGACAGTTGGGATGGCGGCCGTTCCGAACAGGATGACGTGACCCGATGCTGACAGAAACCCGAGCCAAGCCCCGATCGCAGGAGGTGAGCCACAACCTCCTGGGGCAGCGGCTCGGCCGCAAGGGGCAGGAAACCCGCGAGCGCATATTGCGGGCCGCGCTCTGCCTGCTCGGCAAACCCCAGCAGGATGCGCCGATCACGCTGAGCGGCGTCGCGCGCGAAGCGTCGGTCGGCATGACCACGCTCTATCTCTACTTCCCCGATCTTGGCGCTCTCGTACTGGCCGCGCTCCGCCGGGTGATGGACAGCGCCGACGACGCCTTCATCGACAGGCTGCGCGGCAGATGGCCGGATGAGCGGCTGGAGGAATCCTGCCTCGATTTCCTGCGCGCGCACTATCGGTTCTGGCGCCGTCATGCGCGCATCCTGCACATGCGCAACAACTTCGCCGACGAGGACGACGCGCGTTTCGTCGAGTATCGCAATCGCATGTCGTTCCCGCTGATCGGATTGCTGGCACGGCAGATGGATGGCAACCCGCGCGCCGGCGTGGACGGAGATCCTGGTTCGCGCGAGCAGCGCGCCGTGTTTCTCGCCACCGTGCTGTTGACCGGCTTCGAACGGCTCGCGACGGTGATCACCACCACCTATTTCCGCGAGACGGTACAGGAGCAGGGGGTCGAGGACGAAGCGGGTCATGTCGATCGCATGTTGTGCGCGCAGGCGCGGCTGATCGCGCTCGGCATCCGCGATATCCGCGCGACTGCGGACTGAGCAGGCGGGTCGGTGATGATCGAGGATGCGCTCGGCGCGGCTCAGCTTATCGCGCTGGAGCCGGTCGGACCGGACCGGCTGCGCAGCGCGCTCAACCAGGACAATCGCGCCGGCATGATCTTCGGCGGCCAGCCGCTCTGCCAGGCGCTTGCCGCCGCGTGCACGACGGTGGCGGACTGGCCGGCGCACAGTCTGTCGGCCATGTTCCTGCGCGGCGGCGTGGTCGCCGAGCCTGTCGATTATCAGGTCGAGCGGTCGCGCGACGGCCGCCGCTTCGCGCAACGCCGGGTGCTCGCCACGCAGGGTGGTCGCCCGATCTTCGATCTGCTCTGCTCGTTTCACGATCCGGAGGACGGTGGCGCGTACCAGATGGGGGATGTCGAGGGTGTGCCCGCGCCCGAGACGTTGCCCAGCCTGCGGGATTATGTCCTCGGCCATGCCGATCGCCTGCCGAAAGTGCTGGTGCACAGCGCGCGTCTTCCCTTTCCGGTGGAGATCCGGCTGATCGATCCCGACGCGATCCTCTTGGGGACGATGGAACTTCGCCAGCGTGACCATTGGTTCCGCATGCCCAGCGCCGCCGGCATCGCCGCGGGCCACGCGCACCAGTGCCTGCTCGCCTTCGCTTCCGATTATTGGCTGGCGGGCACGGCGAGCGCGGGCCGGCGCGTCCATGTCGCCTCGCTCAACCACAGCCTCTGGTTCCATGCGCCGATGAACGCGGGCGACTGGCTGCTCTATCGCACCGACAGCCCCTGGGCGGGGCAAGGCCGGGGGCTTGCCCGCGGGCTGATTTACGATCGCTCGGGCGTGCTGGTCGCGAGCGTCGCGCAGGAGATCAGTGCGCGTGCCAGGCCGCATCGCCGGGACGATCAGGGCGCGGCGGCCGTGGGAGCCGAACGAGACCTAGGCTAGCGTCCCGAAAGGAAACGCCGCTCCACGGATGCGGCGAGAGGCGAGGAGAGGGAACCATGGCCGATTTCCTGGGCTATGCGGGCAAGCGTGTCGTCATCGCCGGCTGCCATTCGGGCATGGGCGAGGCGACGGCCCGGCTGCTGCTCGAGCTTGGCGCCGAGGTGCATGGCATCGACTACAAGCCTTGCGCGCTCGATCTCGCCTCCTTCACCCGCATCGACATACGCGACGAGGCGCAGATCGCCGCCGGCGTCGCTGAAATCGGCGGCCGGATCGATGCGCTGTTCAATTGCGCGGGGATGCCCGGCTTGTTCGGGGCGATGGAGGTAATGAAGACCAACTTCCTCGGCACCCGCGCGCTGACCGAGGCGGTGATGCCGCTGATGGACGACGGCGGCGCCATCGCCAGCATCGCGTCGACCGCCGGGATCGGTTGGCCGACCCGCCTGCCGACCGTGCTCGAACTGGTCAACACGAAGAGCTATGCCGAGGGTCTCGCGTGGTGCGAGGCGCATCCGAACGAGGTCAGCGAGGGCTATGTCCTCTCCAAGGAGGCGGTGATCGTCTGGACGATGGCGCTGGCCGACGAGCTGGTCGCGCGCGGCATCCGCATCAACTGCACCATGCCGGGGCCGACGCAGACGCCGATGTGGCCGCATTTCGAGGCCAGCGCGCCGGCCGCGATCCTCGAAGCCGCGGCCCAGCCGATCGGGCGCCGGTCCACCCCCGAGGAACAGTCGGGGGCGCTGGTCTTCCTGAACAGCGATGCGGCGAGCTACATCAGCGGCGTCGCGCTGCCCGTGGATGGCGGGCGCGCCGGC
>NZ_CAHJXD010000262.1 GCF_903644055.1 Sphingomonas bacterium
CCACGCCAGAGCGCAGCCCAGGCAGGCGGTGAGCGCCAGCCAGGCGATCGCGCGCGCCGCCCGCCCATGCCGCGCGACCGCCAGGGCCGGCAGGCCGACCCCACCGCTCGCCGCGAGGAAGCCTTGCCACGCCGCCTTGTCGGGCAGCCAGAACCAGCCCGCGATTCCGGCCCCCAGCGCCACCGGCAGCCAGAGGGGCAGTTGATCGCGCTCGGTCTCCAGCCAGCGCTCGAGGCCGTCGCCGATCGCGGACGGACGCAGCCATGCCCACGCGGTTTGAGGCGCGCGAAGCGCTATGCTAGGGGCGGCGACCCTTCGTGCCGGCATCGTGGCGCGAGCTTGAAAGAGGCATGGCTTGAGCGCAAGCATCCAGGAAGCCGCCGGCCCGGCGGTGGTGACCCGCTTCGCGCCGTCGCCGACCGGCTTTCTCCATATCGGCGGCGCGCGCACCGCCTTGTTCAACTGGCTGTTCGCGCGCCACCACGGCGGCAAATTCCTGCTGCGGATCGAGGATACCGATCGCGCGCGCTCCACCGAGCCCGCGATCGCGGCGATTCTCGATGGCATGCGCTGGCTGGGGCTCGACTGGGACGGCGACACCGTCTTCCAGTTCGCGAGGCACCGGCGCCATGCCGAAGTCGCCCAAGCGATGCTCGACACGGGCGCGGCCTATCGCTGCTGGATGACGCCGGAGGAGCTCGCCGCGCAGCGCGCCGAGGCGCAGGCCGCCAAGCGCCCCTACAAGGTGGCGAGCCCTTGGCGCGATCGGATCGACGGCCCTCAAGACCAGCCCTTCGTCGTCCGGCTGCGCGCCGATCAGGCCGGGGAGACGGTGATCGACGATCGCGTGCAGGGCGCCGTCACCGTGCAGAACGCGATTCTCGACGACATGGTGCTGCTCCGCTCGGACGGCACGCCCACCTATATGCTGGCGGTGGTGGTCGACGATCGCGACATGGGCGTCACCCACGTCATCCGCGGCGACGATCATCTCAACAATGCCTTCCGCCAGCTCGGCATCATCCGCGCGATGGCGGGGATCGAGGGGGGCTGGCAGGAGCCCGTCTATGCACACATCCCGCTGATCCATGGCGCGGACGGCGCCAAGCTTTCCAAGCGCCACGGCGCGCTGGGCGTCGATGCCTATCGCGATGAGCTGGGGCTGCTGCCCGAGGCGGTCTCGAACTATCTTCTACGGCTCGGCTGGGGGCATGGCGACGAGGAGATCATCAGCCGGGCGCGCGCGACCGAAGTGTTCGATCTCGGCGCGGTCGGCCGATCGCCCGCGCGCTTCGATCTCAAGAAGCTGGAGAATGTGAACGGCCATTATATGCGCGAGTCCGCCGACGATCGGCTCGCCGCGCTGACCGCCGTCAAGCTGGGGTTCGGCGAATCGAGCGCGGAGGGGGATTTGCTGCGTCGCGCCATGCCGATGCTCAAGGTACGCGCCAAGAATATCAACGAGTTGGCGGACAGCGCCGGCTTCCTGTTCCGCAAGCGCCCCATCGACATGGACGAAGCCGCCGCCAAGCTGCTAGAGGGCGATGCGCGCCGGAGTCTGGCGCGTGCCCGGGATGCTCTCGCGGCGGTCGACGACTGGAGCGCGGAGGCGCTCGAAGCCGCCGTCCGCCGGGTGGCGGAAGAACAGGCGGTCGGTCTCGGCAAGCTGGCGCAGCCGCTGCGCGCGGCGCTTACCGGGCGCACCACCTCGCCAGGCATTTTCGACGTGCTGGCGCTGCTCGGTCGCGACGAGAGCCTGGGACGGCTGGACGATCAATCGGGTCTTCCGGCGGACGCGTGATGGAGACGAACATGGGCAGCACGAGCACGGTCAGCGTTGAAGGTAAAAGCTTCGAATATCCGTTGCTCTCGGGGTCCACGGGTCCGGACGTCGTCGATATCCGCAAGCTCTACGCCGACACCGGCGCCTTCACCTACGATCCCGGCTTCACCTCCACCGCGAGCTGCGAATCGAAGATCACCTATATCGATGGCGACGCGGGGATCCTGCTCCACCGCGGCTATCCGATCGATCAGCTCGCCGAGAAATCGAGCTTCATGGAGGTATCGTATCTGCTGCTGAACGGCGAGCTGCCGTCCAAGGCGGAGCTCGACAATTTCACCTATACGATCAGCCGCCACACGATGCTGCACGAGCAGCTCGCGACCTTCTACCGCGGTTTCCGCCGCGACGCGCATCCGATGGCGATCATGTGTGGCGTGGTCGGGGCGCTTTCGGCCTTCTACCACGATTCGACCGACATCGACGATCCCGAGCAGCGCAAGATCGCCAGCCACCGGCTGATCGCCAAGATGCCGACGATGGCGGCGATGGCGTACAAATATTCGGTCGGGCAGCCGTTCGTCTATCCGGACAACAGCCTGTCCTACGCGGGCAATTTCCTGCGGATGACGTTCGGCGTCCCGGCCGAGGATTATGTCGTCGATCCGGTGATCGAGGATGCGATGGACAAGATCTTCATCCTCCACGCCGATCACGAGCAGAACGCCTCGACCTCGACCGTGCGTCTCGCCGGCTCGTCCGGCGCCAACCCGTTCGCCTGCATCGCCGCCGGAATCGCCTGCCTATGGGGTCCCGCGCACGGCGGCGCCAACGAGGCGGCGCTCAACATGCTCCGCGAGATCGGCACGCCCGACAAGATTCCCGAATATATCGCGCGCGCCAAGAACAAGGACGATCCGTTCCGGCTGATGGGCTTCGGCCACCGCGTCTACAAGAA
>NZ_CAHJXD010000263.1 GCF_903644055.1 Sphingomonas bacterium
AGGATGATCCGATACCCCTCCTCGCGCAGCGCCTTGCACGCCTGCGTCCCCGAATAATCGAACTCGCACGCCTGCCCGATGATGATCGGGCCGGCGCCGATGATGAGGATGGAGGCGATGTCGGTGCGGCGGGGCATTGCTCAGGCTGCCATCATTGAATACGTTGAGTGCATTGCCATCAGAAAGTGTCCGTCATGGGTAATGTTACCGTTCGCAGGATCGACGATACGGCGCAGCATAATGCCCGGCTGGCTGCGGCCGCCAACCGCCGATCGCTCGAAGCGGAGCTTCGCGACTTGATCGAACGGACTTACGCGCCCGCCGGTATCGACCGTGCCGCTCGCCTCCGGGCGCTGTCCGCATCGGAAAAGATCGCCCATCTGTGCAAGGTTGCCGGGGGCGCCGACATCGATCGCTTCATCCCCGCCCGAGAAAGCGAAGACATCGAGTTTCCGGAGCTGTGATCCTTGTCGATACCAACGTCTGGAGTGCCCAAAGCAAGCCGAACGCAGAACGTGCTGTGCTCGGATGGCTGAACCGGCACGCCGATGACCTGCTGTTGTCAACAATCGTGATTGCCGAACTCCAAGCAGGAATCGAGAATCCCAAAGCAGCAGGCCGCCGCGATGCACTGACCAGATGGCTGGACGACCTCGAAACGATCTATTCCGAGCAAATCCTGCATTTCGATGTGCGGTCCGCGCATTTCTTCGGGCGATTGATCGCCCAACGCAAATTGCAGCAGCAGCAGACCAAGCTCCTCGACACCGCTCTGGCGGCACAGGCGCTGGCACATGACTGCCCCGTCGCGACGCGAAACACGCGCGACTTCGCCTGGACCGGGGTGCAACTGATCGACCCTTGGCAGGCGTGATCGCCGGGTTCGAATTGACGAGGATGATCCGATAGCCCTCCGCGCGCAGCGCCTTGCACGCCTGCGTCCCCGAATGTTGGAACTCGCACGCCTGCCCGATGACGATCGGGCCGGCGCCGATGATGAGGATGACGTTGCGAGGAACCTTGCTCATTTCCCGTTCAACTGGCCCACGAACTGCTCGAACAGATAGTGGCTGTCCTGTGGGCCGGGGCTCGCTTCAGGGTGGTATTGAACCGAAAAGGCGGGTTTGTCGGTGAGGCGGAGGCCGGCAAGCGAGCCGTCGAATAGCGAAACGTGGGTGACTTCCGCCGTCGCGGGGAGGCTTTCGGTATCCACCGCGAAGCCGTGGTTCATGCTGGTGATCTCGACGCGGCCGTCGTCCGTGCGCTTGACCGGGTGGTTGGCGCCGCGGTGGCCCTGGTGCATCTTGTAGGTGCGGGCGCCGATCGCGAGGCCGAGGAGCTGGTGGCCGAGGCAGATGCCGAAGATCGGCGTACCGACCTTGAGCAGTTCCTGGATCACGGGCACGGCATAGGCGCCGGTGGCGGCGGGATCGCCGGGGCCGTTGGAGAGGAAGACGCCTTGCGGTTCGTGCGCCATCACCTCTTCGAAGGTGGCGGTGGCGGGGACGACCGTGACGCGCGCGCCGGCGGCGACAAGGTTGCGCAGGATGTTGCGCTTGAGGCCGTAATCGATCGCGACGACGTGGGGGCGGGCGTCGCCTCCCCTCCCGCTTGCGGGAGGGGATTGAGGGGTGGGTTCGCGCTCGCTGGTGGGGGTTTCGCTGGAAGGTGATGTCGCCCCACCCCCAGCCCCTCCCGCAAGCGGGAGGGGAGATTGCGCATAGCCCTCCCCCAGCGTCCACAGCCCCTCGTCCCACTTGTAGCTCTGGGTCGCGGACACCTCCTTCGCCAGGTCCATGCCCTCCAGGCCGGGCCAGTCGCGCGCCTGCGCCTTCAGTGCCTCGATATCGAACTCGCCCCTCGCATCGTGCGCGATGACGCCGTTGGGCGCGCCTTCGATGCGGATCGCGCGGGTCAGCGCGCGGGTGTCGATGCCGGCGAGGCCGATGCGGCCGTTGTTGCGCAGCCAGGTGTCGAAGCTCTGCGTGCTGCGGAAATTGCTCGGGTCGGTGACGTCCTCGCGGACGATGAGCCCCAGCGCGTGCGGGTTGATCGCCTCGATATCCTCGGCGTTGGCGCCGACGTTGCCGATGTGCGGGAAGGTGAAGGTGACGATCTGCCCCGCGTAGGAGGGATCGGTCATCACCTCCTGATAGCCGGTCATCGCGGTGTTGAAGCAGACCTCGCCGACCGCGGAACCCTCGGCGCCGAAGCCCTTGCCCCACAGCAAAGCGCCATTGCCGAGCACGAGCACGCCCGTCGCTCCGGCGGTCACAAGCGCGGGCGTGGCGTCGGCCATGATGGGCGGGCTCCTCCGGGAACGGCAGCGATGTCGCTAAGCGGCGTCCGCTAGACCGCGCGGGCATGGGGGTCAACACTACCCAAGGCACAGGAGGGCGCCTATCTGCGGACTTCTCCCCCGATAACCGAGAGCGCCATGATCCGAGACGATGTGAAGGCGGCGCAGATCGCCGCGATGAAGAGCGGCGACAAGGCGACGGTGGGCGCCGCGCGGCTGATCCAGGCGGCGATCAAGAATCGCGACATCGAGCTGCGCACCGGCACCGCGCCCGCCGACGACGACGCGATGGTCGCCGAAGTGCTCCAGAAGATGATCAAGCAGCGCCGCGAATCGATCGACATGTTCCGGAAGGGCGGCCGCGAGGAGCTGGCGGCGGCGGAAGAGGCCGAGGTGGCGGTGATCGAACGCTTCCTGCCCGCGCAGATGGGCGAGGCGGAGGCGGAGGCGGCGGTGGACGCGCTGGTGACGGAGCTGGGAGCCGCGAGCCTCAAGGACATGGGGCGGGTGATGGCGGCGCTGAAGGAGCGGTTCGCCGGGCAGATGGACATGGCGAAGGCGAGCGGGCTGGTGAAGGCGCGGTTGGCTGGTTGATCCTGGGCGGCTTGACGGCGACCCACCCCCGGCCCCTCCCGCAAGCGGGAGGGGAGAAGCTTCCGATATTGTCTCGCGCGGTATGGCATCTTGATCTCCCCTCCCGCTTGCGGGAGGGGTTGGGGGGTGGGCAAGCCGACGTTCAAGATTCGCGATACGCCGCGCGCGAAGGCGTTGCGCAACAGCGCCACGCCCGCCGAACGAAGATTGTGGCTGCGGCTCAAGAGCCGACAGGTCGATGGCTGCAAGTTCAGCCGCCAGATGCCGGTAGGACCTTATTTCGCCGACCTGCTCTGCCGGGAGAACAAGCTGATCGTCGAGGTGGATGGCTACAGCCATGACGTGCGTCAGCGGCAGGATGAAGAACGCACGGAGCGGCTTGAGGAGGCGGGATTTCGTGTGCTGCGCTTCGCCAACGCGGACGTGATGGCGAATATCGAGGGGGTCGTGCTGGCGATCGCGGAGGCGCTTCGGGGTGGGGCGCCCCACCCCCGGCCCCTCCCGCAGGCGGGAGGGGAGATGCGCATTGCGCTTCCCGACTCGCCATGACCCTCTCCCCGCAATTCCTCGACGAGGTTCGCCACCGGACGCATCTGTCCGCGCTGATCGGGCGATCGGTGAAGTTGCAGAAGGCGGGGCGGGAGTATCGGGCCTGCTGTCCGTTCCATGACGAGAAGAGCCCAAGCTTCTACGTCAACGACGACAAGGGCTTCTACCATTGCTTCGGCTGCGGGGCGCATGGCGATGCGATCCGGTTCCTGACCGAGAATCAGGGGCTGTCGTTCATCGATTCGGTCAAGGAGCTGGCGGCGGCGGCGGGGATGGAGATGCCCGCCGCCGATCCGCGCGCGGCGGAAAAGGCCGAGCGGCAATCGGGGTTGGCGGCGGCGAACGAGGCGGCGGCGCGGTGGTTCGCCGATCAGCTCAAGGGGATCGGCGGGGCGGAGGCACGCGCCTATCTCAAGCGGCGGCAGGTGCCCGACGCGCTGGCGGCGGCGTTCGGGATAGGCTTCGCGCCCGATGCGCGGGGCAAGCTCAAGGGCGCGCTGGCGTCGTTCGGCGACGAAACCTTGATCGAGGCGGGGCTGCTGATCCAGGTCGAGGAGAAGGACCCTTACGACCGCTTTCGCGGGCGGCTGATGATCCCGATCCGCGATCCGCGCGGGCGGGTGATCGCGTTCGGGGGGCGCATCCTCGATACCGGCGAACCTAAATATCTCAACTCGCCCGACACGCCATTGTTCGACAAGGGGCGAACCTTGTTCAACGTCGACCGCGCCGGCCCGGCGGCGCGGAAGGCCGATCGGCTGATCGTCGTCGAGGGCTATATGGACGTGATCGCGCTGGCGCGCGCGGGGATCGACGAGGTGGTGGCGCCCAACGGCACCGCCGTCACCGAGGCACAGCTCGAGCGGATGTGGCGGCTCGCCGAGGTGCCGATCCTCTGCCTCGACGGCGACAAGGCGGGGCGGAAGGCGGCGGTGCGCGCGGCGGTGCGGGCGCTGCCGATGGTGGCGCCGGGGCGCAGCCTCGCCTTCGTGACGCTGCCGGGGGGGCAGGATCCCGACGATCTGGTCAACGCCGGCGGGCGCGATGCGGTGGAGGCGGCGCTGGCGACCGCGCGGCCGCTGGTCGATCTGCTGTGGCAGGCG
>NZ_CAHJXD010000264.1 GCF_903644055.1 Sphingomonas bacterium
GCTTGGCCAACGCCCTCAAGCTCTTCTGACTATGTTGTATCGCTCGACGGACCGCCTCAGTCGTCGTGGCGCTCCCGGCCCATAGCGCTTCCTCCAGCTAACAGTGAAAATGCACATCAAGCATGGGATCAAAACATGTAGTCCAGGATGCGCGGTCGCGCCTGCGCATAGGTGCCGAGGATGCGGACCCATTTGGTATGGAATTCCAACTCCTGGAACGCGCGCTTCACGGCGGGGTCGTCGGGCGATCCCTCGACGTCGGTGAAGAATTCGGTCGCCGCGAAGCTCGCGCCGCGCTGGTAGCTTTCGAGCTTGGTCATGTTGACGCCTTCGGTGGCGAAGCCGCCCAGCGCCTTGTAGAGCGCAGCGGGCACATTCTTCACCTCGAAGGTGAAGCTCGTCATGCAAGGGCCTGTCACAGGCCGCTTTTCCGCCTCGCGCGCCAGCATCACGAAGCGCGTGGTATTGTCGTCCGAATCCTCCAGCCCCTCGCCCAGTATCTCCAGGCCGTAGAGTTCCGCCGCCAGCCGCGGCGCAATCGCGCCGATCGCGGGATTGCCGATTTCGGCCACCGCCGCCGCAGCCCCCGCCGTATCGGAATCCACCACCGGCTTGATCCCGCGCGCGCGCAGCCAGTGCCGGCATTGGCCCAGCGCCTGCGGGTGGCTCATCGCCTCCGCGATCGGCGCGCCTCTCAGCCCCATCAGGCAATAGCGGATCGGCATGAAATGTTCGCCGACGATCGTCAGCCCGCTTTCGGGCAGCAGGAAATGGATGTCCGCCACCCGGCCGTGCAGCGAATTCTCGATCGGGATCAGCGCGCGCGCCGCCCGGCCCTCGCGCACCGCGTCCAGCGCATCCTCGAAGCTGTAGCAGGGCAAGGGCGCGCCGTCCGGAAACGCCTCGCCCGCCGCGATATGCGAATTGCAGCCCGGCGCGCCCTGGAAGGCGATCGCGCTCCCCGGATGTTGTGCGGCGGCCTTGGTGAGCGCTGCGACCATGTCGCGCGCGGGGGCGGGATAACTTTCCATGATGCGCGCGGCGCTTAGAAGGCGATGCGGTGTCCCGCAACCTTGCGGGGCGTAACCGTGCTGACTAAAGCGACCGCGAATCCTATGGATGATCCTTCGGGGACAGGGGCGGCATGAACGACCGGGCGAACACGATTGCGGGCTGGGTTCTGGCGGGCGGCATCGTAGCGCTCGGCGTGACGATCGTGACCGGCGAATATTTTCAGGCCGAGCGCCCCGAGAAGATGGGCTATGAGGTGACGGGCGTCGAAGCCGAGGCCGGCAGCGGCGCCGCGGTCGCCGAAAAGCCCTTCGCTTTCTACATGGCGTCGGGTGATCCTCAGAAAGGCGCCGACGTCTTCAAGAAATGCACCGCCTGCCACAATGCCGACAAGGGCGGCGCGAACGCGCTCGGCCCCAATATCTATGGCGTCCTCGGCGATCCCGTCGCCCAGGGTCGCGGCGGCTTCGCCTTCTCCGATGCGCTGAAGAGCAAGGGCGGCAATTGGGATTTCGATCGGCTCAACGAGTGGCTGACCAACCCCAAGGGCTTCGCGCCGGGCACCAAGATGACCTTCGCGGGCCTCTCCAAGCCCGAGGATCGCGCCAACGTCATCGCCTATCTCAACCAGCAGGGCGATCATCCGCTGCCGCTGCCGACCAAGCCCGCCGAAGGCGCCGCCCCCGATGCCGCGCCGACCTCCGGCCAGGAAGCCGCCCCGACCGGCGCGAACGAGGAGGGCGCGGTCAAGGCGGGCAACGTGCCGGTGCAGACCGAGGCCAATGCCGCCAAGCAGCCCAAGGGCAATATCGCCGGCGAGGCCGCGCCCGCGACCTCAGGCCAGGCCGCCAAGCGCCGGAACTGAGCGCGCGATCAGCCCTGAGATGATCCTCCCCTGGGAGGGGAGGATCAAGGCCAGGAGCTTACTTCTTGTCGCCGCGCCCCTTGCGCCACACCTTGTCGGTATAGCGCGCATAATAATCCTGGACATAGGCCCAGCCCTCCTCCGCGCTTTCGCAGAAGTGGATCAGGTCCATGTCCTGCGGAGCGACGACGCCTTCGTCGACCAGCGCCTCGAAATCGACGACCTTGTCCCAGAATTCGCGCCCGTAGAGCAGGATCGGCAGCACCGCCATCTTGCCCGTCTGGATCAAGGTCAGCAGCTCGAACATCTCGTCGAACGTGCCGAAGCCGCCCGGAAACACCGCCACCGCGCGCGCGCGCAGCAGGAAGTGCATCTTTCTCAGGGCGAAATAATGGAAGTTGAAGCTCAGGTGCGGCGTGACATAGTCGTTGGGCGCCTGCTCGAACGGCAGCACGATGTTGAGCCCGATCGATTCCGCATCGACGTCATGCGCGCCACGATTGGCCGCTTCCATGATCGAAGGCCCGCCGCCCGAGCAGACGACGAACTGGCGCTTGCCGTCCTCGGCGGGCGGCGTCCGGCTGGCCAGCCTCGCAAGCTCCCGCGCGACCTGATAATAGCGTGACTTGGCCTTGAGCCGCTCGGCGATCCGGCGCTGCGTATCGGTGCTTGCCGCCGCGACCAGCGCATCGGCGTTTTCGGGCGCGGGGATGCGCGCCGAACCGTAGAAGACGAAGCTCGATCCGATCCCCGCTTCCTCCAGCAACAGCTCGGGCTTCATCAGCTCGAGCTGGAAACGCACCGGGCGCAGATCGTCGCGCAACAGGAAGTCGCTGTCCTGATAGGCGAGGCGATATGCCGGATCGGCGGTCTGCGGCAGCGGCGTGCCCTGGATCGCCGCGGCGGCATCGTCCTTGGCCTTGGGGAACACCCGCTCGGGAATTTCTTGCTTCTTCATGGCTGGTCTCGGTTCGGCCCGCGCGGGCAAAGCGCGCGTCGTTAGCGGCATAGATGGCCGTTGCCCATGTCAAAATGGAGATGGTCGTGATGATAGGCATTGAAGTCGGGGCTCAGCACGGTGGCGAACCGCCGGCAGGCCGCGTCGCGCACCTGGCGCAGGAAGGCGCGCCTGTCCGGATCGGCGCCGTTCCAGTCGCTGGTCACGCTGATCCTGCGCCCGTCGGCCAGCACGAAGGCGGCGATATCCACCGCATTGGCGCGGCCATGTTCGGAAAGCCTGTTGCCCGCGACATTGTTGATCGGGCGGCACGCGAAGCTGCCGAAGCTCTCGATCCTGACGACATAGCCCTTCAGCCGATCGTGCGCCGCCGATTGCACGGCCTGCGTCACCCATTGCGTCAGCGGCAGCGCGAGGCCGCACTTGACCGCGCCGAGGTTGGTCACCGGAATCCCGATCGCCACCAGCTTGACCGCCGATGTCGCCGAACAGCCGTTGGGGAAGATGCGATCGGGCAGCACCTGCACCTTGGCGCCGAGCGCCGAGAGGTCGGCGAGGCATTTGCGCATCGCGGCGGGCGTCTCGGCCGGCACGGGCGTGGCGGCGGGCCTGGCCGTGGAGCGCGGATGCGAATGACGGCCGCAGCCCGACAGCGATATCGCCATCATCAGCGGAAGCACGGCGGCAAAGGGAAGGCGGGCGGCGGCGCCGTTAATGCTCGCCATGTCCACCCCCTCACGCAGCCGCCGAACGCTACCATATGAACCGCGCGCCGCAAGCGGGTTGACCCCCTTCCGCCGCGTCCGTAGGGCCGCAGGCGGGCCACGCCGTCCCAACGCGGCGCGCGCTCTCTGTGAGGAGAGACCATGACTGACACCGCTCCGCCGGCCGCTTCCGCGGCCGGATCCCACGCCGACTCGGCACCGGCAAAACCCGCCGCCAAGCCCGCCCGCCCCTTCTTCTCGTCCGGCCCCTGCGCCAAGCCGCCCGGCTGGCACGCCGACGGCCTCGCCAGCGCCAGCCTCGGCCGCTCGCACCGCTCCAAGCTCGGCAAGAGCCGCATCGTCCACGCGATGGAGATGACGCGCCGCATCCTGCGCATCCCCGACAGCCATCGTCTCGGGATCGTCCCCGCCTCCGATACCGGCGCGGTCGAGATGGCGATGTGGTCGATGCTCGGCGCGCGCGCCGCGACGGTGATGGCGTGGGAGAGCTTCGGCGAGGGCTGGGTGACCGATGTCGTCAAGCAGCTCAAGATCGACGCGAAGGTTGTGAAGGCCGGCTATGGCGAGCTCCCCGATCTCGCCGCCACCGATTGGGCGACCGACGTCGTCTTCACCTGGAACGGCACGACCAGCGGCGTGCGCGTGCCGGACGGGGAATGGATCGCCGACGATCGCCAGGGGCTCGCGATCTGCGACGCAACCTCGGGCGTGTTCGCCGCCGAGCTGCCGTGGGACAAGCTCGATGTCGTGACTTTCTCCTGGCAGAAGGTGCTGGGCGGCGAAGGCGCGCACGGCGTGCTCGTCCTGGGGCCGCGCGCGGTCGAGCGGCTCGAAAGCTACGTCCCCGCCTGGCCGCTGCCCAAGATCTTCCGCATGACGAAAGGCGGCAAGCTGATCGACGGCATCTTCAAGGGCGAGACGATCAACACGCCCTCGATGCTCGCGGTCGAGGATGTGATCTGGAGCCTCGAATGGGCGCTCGGCCAGGGCGGGCTCACCGCCTTGATCGACCGCGCCGACGCCAATGCCGCCGCGCTCGACGCATGGGTCCAGGCGACTCCGTGGATCGAGCATCTCGCCGCCGATCCCGCGACGCGCTCCAACACCAGCGTCTGCCTCAAGTTCGCCGACGGCGCGGTCGAGGGGCTCGACGCGGATGGCCAGCTCGCGCTCGTCAAGAAGATCGCCGCGCTGCTCGAGGCCGAGGACGCCGCCTACGACGTCGCGGGCTATCGCGATGCCCCGCCGGGGCTGCGCGTCTGGTGCGGCGCCACGGTCGAGACCGCCGACATCGCGGCGCTCGGCCCCTGGCTCGACTGGGCGTTCCACACCGCCAGGACGGCCTAACCTCCCCCTCGTCACCCCGGCCTTGAGCCGGGGTCCCGCTGCCTTCGCCGCCTGCAACAAGCGGGACCCCGGATCAGGTCCGGGGTGACGGTGACATCAAGGACCCTCACCATGCCCAAAGTCCTCATTTCCGATCAGATGGATCCCCGCGCCGCGCAGATCTTCCGCGAGCGCGGCGTCGAGGTCGACGAGATCACCGGCAAGACCAAAGACGAGCTGATCGCGATGATCGGCGGCTATGACGGCCTCGCGATCCGCTCCTCGACCAAGGTCACCAAGGAGGTGATCGCCGCCGCGACCAACCTCAAGGTCGTCGGCCGCGCGGGCATCGGCGTCGACAATGTCGATATCCCGTCGGCGTCGGCCGCCGGCGTCGTCGTGATGAACACGCCGTTCGGCAATTCGATCACCACCGCCGAACATGCGATCGCGCTGATGTTCGCGCTCGCCCGCGACCTGCCCGAGGCCGACAAATCCACGCAGGCGGGCAAGTGGGAGAAGAACCGCTTCATGGGCGTCGAGGTGACGGGCAAGACGCTCGGCCTGATCGGCGCGGGCAACATCGGCTCGATCGTCGCCGATCGCGCGCTGGGCCTGCGGATGAAGGTCGTCGCCTTCGATCCCTTCCTCACCCCCGAACGCGCGGTGGAGCTCGGCGTCGAGAAGGTGACGCTCGAGGAACTGCTCGCGCGCGCCGACTTCATCACGCTGCACACGCCGCTGACCGACAGCACGCGCAACATCCTCTCCGCCGAGAATATCGCCAGGACCAAGCCCGGCGTGCGGATCGTCAATTGCGCGCGCGGCGGGCTGATCGACGAGGCGGCGCTCAAGGAGGCGCTGGACAGCGGGCATGTCGCGGGCGCGGCGCTCGACGTGTTCGTCAATGAGCCCGCCAAGGATTCGCCTTTGTTCGGCACGCCGGGCTTCATCTCGACGCCGCACCTCGGCGCCTCGACCAACGAGGCGCAGGTCAATGTCGCGATCCAGGTCGCCGAGCAGATGGCCGATTATCTGATGACCGGCGGCATCACCAACGCGCTCAACGTACCGTCGCTCTCGGCCGAGGATGCGCCCAAGGTGCGGCCCTATCTCGCGCTCGCCGAGAAGCTCGGCAGCCTGATGGGGCAGCTCGCGCACGACAATCTCACCAAGATCGCGATCGAGGTGGAAGGCGCCGCCGCCGAGCTCAACATCAAGCCGATCACCGGCGCGGTGCTGGCGGGGCTGATGCGCGTCTATTCGGACACGGTGAACATGGTCAACGCGCCCTTCCTGGCGCGCGAGCGCGGCCTCGACATCCGCGAGGTCCGCCACGATCGCGAGGGCGACTATCATACGCTGATCCGCGTCTCGGTGCAGACCAGCCAGGGCGAACGCTCGGTCGCGGGCACGCTGTTCGCCAATTCGCAGCCGCGGCTGGTCGAGATCTTCGGCGTCAAGGTCGAGGCCGATCTCGCCGGCCAGATGCTCTATGTCGTCAACGAGGATGCGCCGGGCTTCATCGGCCGCCTCGGCACGACTTTGGGCGAGGCCGGCGTCAACATCGGCACCTTCCACCTCGGCCGCCGCGCGGCCGGCGGCGAGGCGGTGCTGCTGCTGTCGGTCGACCAGCCGGTGGGCCCGGCGCTCGACAAGGTGAAGGCGCTGCCTGGAGTCAAGGTGGTGAAGGCGCTGGCGTTTTAGAGGTTGCCTATCAAGCTGAAACGTCACCCCGGCCTTGAGCCGGGGTGACGTTTCAACTTGAACGGGAGATACACATGCGGGTTGAAACGCGTATGACGCGCGCCGCACCAGTTTCCTCGAACGACAAGGCTATCGCGTGATCCGGTTCACCAATGCAGAGGTGATGGGCAATCCGGAGGGGGTGCCCATCACGATCGGCGGGGCCTTGAGCGATCGGACTCCCCCTCTCCCCGGCCCTCTCCCCATAAGGGAGAGGGAGCTTTGACCATCACCCCCGGCCTCCTCCCCGAAGGGTTGCGCGATCGGCTGCCGCCGCAGGCGGAGGCGGCGTCGCGGCTGATGCATCGGGTGATCGTCGCGATCGGGCGGCACGGCTATGCGCGAGTCTCGCCGCCGCTGGCGGAGTTCGAGCAGGGGCTGGTCGGGCGGCTCAAATCGTCGCGCGCGCAGGATCTGCTGCGCGTCGTCGATCCGGTGTCGCAGCGGACGCTGGCGCTGCGCCCCGATCTCACCGCGCAGGTCGGGCGGATCGCGGCGACGCGGATGGCGCACCTCCCCCGCCCGCTGCGCCTCGCCTACGGCGGCCAGGTGGTCAAGCTGCGCGCGACCCAGCTCCGCCCCGAGCGCGAGCTGGCGCAGGCGGGCGCCGAGCTGATCGGCAGCGATACGGTGGCGGCGGCGATCGAGGTGCTGCGCGTTGCGCTCGATGCGCTCGCGGCGGCAGGCGTGCGCGATGTTGTGATC
>NZ_CAHJXD010000265.1 GCF_903644055.1 Sphingomonas bacterium
GGGACAACCCACTCCCAAAGCTCATGGGGGTCAATGTTCGACGCCGATCCGGGGTCAACTTTGCGCGCCGATTGACATACGGCTTCTGAGGGCCAGGGCGGGCCATGTACCGCTGACCGGTTCACCAGCGATATCGGCGGCTTGTCGCCAATATCGCTATATGGCCGCACCTCGTTATAGTCTCTGCGCCAAGCCTCGCATTTCGAACTGCATCGTCGAGGCTCATGGACCAGTGCTGGTTCATGCTGCCGCTCACCCTCCGGCGAGCGCAGCCCCGCCTGACGGTCTGACAAGACCCGAAACAAGGCTTGCCCGATCGCGCCTGCATGAAAGCAGGCGGTGGTTCGGTCCTGGCGGACGATGAACTGCCGGCGGCCTGCTCAAGAAGATGGACCAAACGGTCTGCGCTGACGGCGCCAGAGAGCGAGTGACAGAATCAACCCACCGACGTAGCGACGCTGTGCGGCTCGTCTGCGGCCGAGCCGGCGAAATATGCCTCCGCGGTCTCGAACAGCAGCTGCGCAGGGGCGCTGCGCGCACTCTGCGATCGAGCCATGAGATAGACGTTCCATTTAAGCGCGACGTTCTCTGAGAGGAGCGGCGACAGCTTGTCCCTGAACGGCGATGCTTCGACCACCGGCTGCGGTAGAAAACCGATGCCCATGCCGATCTCAATAAGCCACATGCGCTCGTACAAGCCGTCGGCATAGCCGCCGGTCGGCCTTCCGATGCCGTATTTTTCACGGAATTCGACATAGGGTGTAGGTTCGTCATGGGTAATTACGAAAGGCTCATCGCGCAGCTCCGAAGGTGACGCGACACGCTTGCCGAACAGCCGGTGAGCAGGTCCGCAATAGAGTTGCTGCGTCTGCTCCGAAAGCAGGATGTGCGTCCGCCCGTCACCCGGATTGGGGTCGAACCCGATCGCAAGCTCCACCTCCCCATTCTGCAACGACTGAAGGATCTGCCGCCACGGCGCGACGTCGAGCTTGATCTCGATACGAGGATAGAGCGCGTGGAAGCTCTCGATCATCTCCGTCAGGCGCGGCTGCAGGTATAGCGAGGCGATCACCCGCAGCGTGACGACGCCGGACACGTCGCCGCGCAGGATCGACGCTTCGCGCGAGGTGCTCTGGACGACCTCGTAGATGTGCTGGCACGCCGAATAGAGGTGCTCGCCATGCACCGTCAGCAGCACGCCCTTGCTGGTCCGGGCGCATAGCGGGCTGCCGACATACCCTTCCAATCGCTGGAGCGCGGCACTGATACTGGGCTGGGTGCGATTGAGCGCGTTCGCGGCGCTCGTGATGCTCCCGCGCCGGGCAATCTCATAGAAGACCTTGAACAGGTTCCAGTCGATATTGCGGGCAAAGATCGCGCTTGGCTCGAGCACCTCGCGATGCTTACTCATGGCTCGCTCCCTGCCGGCATTGCCCCGCCCATCCGGCCGGGAGGCTGAGATAGGGTCCGTCCGCTGCGACAAGCAAGTCACGTCCGATGGCGCAGGGTTCCGGCTTCGCTCAGCCGTTGACCGCCGAGGGACCGGCCCGGACCCAGGCTCATGGCTGCCCTCCCTGCCCGCCTCAGCGCCTGTCGTCCTCGTCGTCGAGCTCGCGAATCAGCTTGCGGGTGAAGACGGCGAAATCCGCCAGCTGTTTGCGGATCAACTCACGCATGGCATCGTCGATCAGGCGGCCTTCCTCGTCGAACCGCTGCCCTGCCAGTCCCACCGCGATATCGGGCCGCGGGTAGGTATAGGCGCCCACGCCCGAGAGAACCTGCCGCAGATGCTGGTGCATCCGCACACCACCGAACGGCCCGGGCGACGCCGAGGCGATCAGCACCGGCTTATTCGCGAACGGCCCGCCAGGGACGCGCGACACCCAGTCAATGGCGTTCTTCAGCACCCCGGGGATCGATGTATTATATTCGGGCGAGACAATCACGACTGAATCGGCGTCGCTTATCATCTGGCCAAGCTGCATCGCGCCGGACGGCACGCCGCTCGCCACCTCCAGATCGCCGTCATAATGCGGCACGTTGCCGATCGACGACGACTCCACGATCGTTACCCAGCCCGGCGCCAACCCGGGCAGCTCGCGCACGAGTGCCGCGCTGAAGGATTTCTCGCGCAGGCTTCCGCAGATGGCCAGCATGTTCAGCGGCTGTTCGGTGATGGCGTCCTTCATGGTATCTCCTGAGATGCTTGAGAGGGGCGCGCGCGATCAGTCCGGCCGGACGAACTTGCCGGTCGGCGGCGAGGGAAAACGACCGCCGGCGTAGATCGTCTCTCCGCGTAGGAAGACCCGCTCGATCGAGGCGCTGACACTAAAATTTGCTAATGTCGTGTAGTTGGCGCGGCTATGCTGGTCTTCGTTGCGGACTCTGAGCGGCGCCTTAGGATCGACGACCACGATGTCCGCGTTGGCCCCTTCGGCGATGCGGCCCTTGGCGCCGAGCCGGAAACGGCGGGCAGGCTGATCGGAACAGAGCCGTGCGATGTCCGGCAGCCGGAGAACACCGCGATCGACCAGCACCATCATCGACGAGAACAAGGTCTGGAGACCCGGCATTCCGGGGGGCGCGAGCCAGATGTCGTCCTGGCCGCGTTCCTTGTCCTCGGGAAGGGCGGGAGAATGGTCGCTGACCACCATGTCGATCAGCTCGCCCCGTACCCCGTCGCGCAGCGCATCGCGGTCGTCCGCGCTGCGAATCGGCGGCACGATCACGCCATACGCACCCATCCTGCGTGCCTGCCGCTCGCAAAAGACGAGGTGGTGCGACATCACCTCCGCGGTCACCGTACCGCCATCCTTGAACCGGCGGACGATATCGAGCGAGTTGCGCGAGGACAGCGCGCGCAGATGCACCTCGGTCCGCGTCTCGGCGGCGGCGGTGCAGGCGCGGGCGATGCCGAGCGATTCCGAGAGCACCGGTCGCGTCTCGGCCCGCTGCTCCACGTTGGGCTTCGCGATCCGCTCCGGCCCGCGCTTGAGCCTAGTCAGCTCCGTCATCAGCGATGGGGAGTGAGGCGTGACGCCGGCGATCCCGCCCACGGCGCCGATCATGTCCATCACCCGCTGCAACTGATAGTCGCTGTCGCCGATGATGAAGCCTGGCATACCGCCATAAGCGAGGAATATCTCGAACGAGACCGCGCCAAGCGCGCTGAGTTCATCGACATGCTCGTCCTCGCTGCGTGGGCCTACCATCGCCTGCAACGCGAAATCGACGAGCGACCGCCCCTCGCCGGCAAGCCGCTTCTTGTCGAAGTAGATCGGCGTGACGCTGCACGGATCATCCGTCGGCATCAGCAGCACGGTCGTGACGCCGCCGGCCGCCGCAGCGCGGGTGGCGGTAGTGTAGTTGTCGAGCTTGGTGTCGAGGATGTGCCCTGGAACATGGACATGCGCATCCACGAAGCCCGGGAACAGCAGCTTGCCGGACACGTCCAGCTCCTCACCCGCATCGACCGCCGCGCCCGGCGCGACGATGGCGCGGATGATGCCACCCGCGATTGCCACGTCGCCCCTCGTCTGGGCATCGGATGTGATGACCGAGCCGCCGCGCAGGATCAGATCGAAGTGCATCAGGCGGCTTGGCTGATTGGGGGGGGGTGCGGGTTGCTGTGCTGGAGTGCGCGGCGGTAGGCGTCGAGCACCCAC
>NZ_CAHJXD010000266.1 GCF_903644055.1 Sphingomonas bacterium
GCAGGCGAGCGCCAGCGCCAGCGCGCGCGGCACGCCGGCCTGCGCGCTCAGCGCGTCGCCGGCCGCGATCACCGGGCGAAAGAAAGCATAGCCCAGCAGCGCCAGTGCCATCCAGTCGATCACGCGCGCGACCACCGGCATCGCGAAGCTGCCGAACGGGCCGATCAGCCCGAGCGCGAGCCCGATCGCCGCCATCACGAACAGTTCGGCGCTGATCTCGCGGAGCTTCGTCATCGGGCGACGCGTACCATTCACGAAGCGCCAAGGGTACTGGCGAACCGGCGGCGAAGCGTGGCGGCGCGTCGACGTAAGCGCGATTGCGGGCGTCGTCCGCCGCCGACATCCGTCCTCCCGACCAGGGAGACATGCCATGACCACGCTCGCAATCTCATCGCCGTTCGCGCCGGACGCCCGTCCCAAGTTGCTCGCCGCCGGCGCGGGCCTCGTCTCGGCGCTCCTCCTCGTCGCGGCATCGCGACGGATGGGGAGCGGCGTGCCGGTCGCGCTGGCGGGCGTATCGCCATGGCTGGTGCTGCATCTGGCGACCGTGCTCCCCGCGCTGCCGCTCGGCGCTTATGTGTTCCTCCGCCGCAAGGGCGATCGCCTCCACCGCCTGCTCGGCCGGGTCTGGGCGCTGCTGATGGTGTCGACCGCTCTGTTCAGCTTCGGAGTGCAGACCTCGGGGCATCTGAGCTGGATCCATCTCTTCTCGGTGCTGATCCTGGTAACGGTGCCGCGCGGGGTAATCCTGGCGATGCGGGGCGACATCGCGGGCCACAAGCGCGCGATGCAGCGGATCTACATGGGAATGGTGATCGCGGGGCTGTTCACCTTCATCCCCGGCCGCCTGCTGGGCGACTGGCTGCTCGGTTAGAGGCACGTTGCCTCTAGTCGACCGTCACCCCGGACCCGTTCCGGAATGACGGATGAAGGGTGGACTTCGGTTCTCGAAGCTCAATGGCGATCCGTCCCAAGTCCCGAACCGGGTGGCGCGCCCGCGCGGGCTTTGTTAAGCCGCCGCGATGCATAAGGGGCAGGAGAGGATCGCCTATCTGGATGGGCTGCGGGGGCTGGCGATCCTGCTGGTGCTCGCCTGGCATTATCTCGGCCCGGTCTATGCGATGCACCTGCCCTACGGCGTCCGCTACGCGCATCTGCCCCTGGTGCGGCAGGGCTGGGCGGGGGTGAACCTGTTCTTCCTGATCTCGGGCTATGTGATCTTCATGACGCTGGAGCGCTGCTCGGGCTTCGTCGATTTCCTGCTGCGCCGCTGGATCAGGCTGTTCCCGGCGATGCTGATCGGATCGCTGATGATCTATCTCGCCGCGCAGCTCATGGCGGCGTGGATGCCGGGCGGGCGCGCCAGCGCGCTCGATCTCGTGCCGGGGCTGACGCTGGTGAACCCCTTTTATTTCGCGCGCTATTTCGGGATCAACGTCCGCTCGCTCGATGGCGCCTTCTGGTCGCTCTACGTCGAGGCGGCGTTCTACGTCGTGATCGGGTTGCTCTACTATCGCTTCGGCTGGCGGCGCGCGCTGGCGGGGCTGCTGCTGCTGTGGCTGTCGGTGGTGGTGATGCCGCCGATCGCGCACGATCTCCACGCGGTGCCGGTGCTCAAGCCGCCGTTCCGCTTTCTCCACAATCTCGGCGTCGGCTATTTCGGCTGGTTCGCGAGCGGGGCGCTGTTTCTCAAGGCGCGCACCGATCGGGATCGCGGGCTGTTCGCGATGGCGATCGCGATCGGCCTGGTCGCGTCGCTGACCACCGACATTCCCGACAATATCGAAAACCGCACCCGCGTCGCGCTTGCGCTGAGCGTATTGTTCTTCGCCTGGGCGCAGCGGTCCGCGTTCGCGCAGCGGCTGCTCGAGGCGCGGTGGCTGTTGTTCGTCGGCTTCGTCAGCTACCCGCTCTATCTGGTCCACAGCGCGATCGGGGTCGGGCTGATCGCGCTGGTGGCGGGCGCCTTCGCCGGCCTGCCCGCGCTGGTGCCGCCATTGATCGTGACCACGGCGATGCTGGCGCTGGCGTGGGGGATGGCGCGCTGGGCCGAGCCCGCGGTGGCAAGGCTGCTCAAGCCGCTGACCGAGGGGCTGCGCCGGCTGTTAGGCGTGCGCAGCGCATCGGGGCGCGACGGACCGCCGCTCGGCCTGCCCGCCTGATCCCGGCGATGACCGTCGTCACCCGCTTCGCGCCGTCGCCGACGGGGCGCCTCCACGTCGGCAATCTGCGCGCCGCGCTCCACAATTGGCTGTGGGCGCGGAAGCATGAGGGCCGCTTCCTGCTGCGGCTCGACGATACCGATCGCGCGCGCTCCACCGAAGCGTTCGCCGAGGCGATCGCGCGCGATCTCGCCTGGTTCGGCATCGCGCCGGACGCGCAGGTCCGCCAGTCCGATCGCTTCGCGCTTTACCAGACGCGGTTCGAGGAATTGCGCGCGGCGGGCCGCGTCTATCCGGCTTATGAGACGCAGGCCGAGCTCGATCTCAAGCGCAAGGTCCTCGCCGGGCGCGGGCTGCCGCCGATCTACGATCGCGCCGCGCTGGCGCTGGGCGATGCCGAGCGCGCGCGCCTGGAGGAGGGGGGCGTGGCGCCGCACTGGCGCTTCCGCCTCGATCATACGACGCCGATCCTCTGGGACGATCTGGTGCGCGGGCCCCAGCGGATCGATCCGGCGCTGCAATCCGATCCGGTGATCCGCCGCGCCGACGGGAGCTGGCTCTACATGCTGCCGAGCGTGATCGACGATATCGACATGGGGGTGACTTATGTCGTGCGCGGCGAGGATCATGTCACCAACACCGGCTTGCAGCTCCAGATGTTCGCGGCGCTGGGCGCGCCCGCGCCGGCCTTCGCGCACGAGGCGCTGCTGGTCGGCAGCGAGGGCAAATTGTCGAAGCGGCTGGGCGCGCTCGGCATCGATGCGCTTCGGGAGGAGAGGATCGAGCCGCTGGCGCTGGCGGCGCTGCTCGCGCGGCTCGGCACCAGCGATCCGGTCGAGCCCGTTGCAGCGGTCGAGGCGCTGGCAGACGGGCTGGATTTCGCGCGCTTCGGCCGCGCCCCCGCGCGCTTCGACATGGACGAATTGCGCGCGCTCAACGCGCGGACGATCCATCTGCTGCCCTATGAGGCGGTGGCGGATCGTCTTCCCGAACAGATCGACGCCGGCGCGTGGAAGGCGATTTCCCCCAATCTCGAGCGGATCGATCAGGCGGCCGACTGGGTGGCCGTGCTGAGCGGCGCGATCGATCCGCCGTTGCCGGCGGACGAGGATCGCGCCTATCTCGCGCTCGCCGCGCGTACCGTCGCCGAGATAGATTGGGCCGACGATCCCTGGCACGCGCTCACCACCCGGCTAAAGGCCGCGACGGGGCGCAAGGGCAAGCCTTTGTTCCTGCCGCTGCGCCAGGCGCTCACCGCGCGCGACCATGGGCCTGATATGGCGGTGCTGCTGCCGCTGATCGGGCGGGAACGGGCGATGGAGCGGCTGGAGCGCGTCGGCCTTTAGGGGCTGTCCTGTTCAATTTGACCGTCACCCCGGCCTTGAGCCGGGGTCCCGCTGCCTGCCAACGCTCAAGAAGAAGCGGGACCCCGGCTCAAGGCC
>NZ_CAHJXD010000267.1 GCF_903644055.1 Sphingomonas bacterium
TCACCGCGGCGGCCAGCCCCGCCGCGTCGCCGGGCGGGGCGAGCCAGCCCGAGCGGCCATGGTCCAGCATCTCGCTGTTGCCCGGCGCCTCGCTCGCCACGATCGGCAGCCCTGCCGCCATCGCCTCGAGCCCGGCCAGCGACAGCCCTTCGAAGCGCGACGGCAGCACGAGCAGATCGGCGGCGGCCATGAGATCGGGCATGTCGTCGCTAAGACCCAGCATCCGCACCGCGCCCGCCAGCCCGCGCCGCGCGACCTGAGCGGCTACTTCCCACAGCAGCGGACCGTCGCCGGCGAGCAGCAAAGTCGTGCCCGGATGCACGGCGAGGATCGCGGGCAGCGCATCGAGCAGCAGCGCATGATCCTTCTGGACGCTGAAGCGCGCCGCCATCAGCAGCACGGGCGCGTCGGCGAGCGCCCATCGGGCACGCAGCGCGGCGCGATCGCGCGTCGCGGCAACCGGCCGCACGCCGTTCGCGATCGTCGCGAGGCGGTTGCCGCACCCCGCCTCGCGATGGCTGTCGGCCACGGCACCCGAGACGCAGATAAGATGATCGACGTGAGAGAGCCCCGCGTCATGCTCCGCGCGCTGGGCGGCGTCTGTCAGCAGATAGGGCAGATGTTCGGTGCGGATCACCCGGGCGCCGGCCGCGCGCGCGGCGCGCGCGCTGGCATGGCCTTCCCAGCCGATGCCGGCATGCACATGGACCAGATCGGGGCGGGTGCGCGCCAGCCAGCGATCGAGATCGTGCGGGTCGGCGGGGTCGATCGCCTTGACGACATGCCCCTGCGCGCGGGCCCGCGCGAACAGCCCGGTGCCGCGCGGCGCGCCGACGACGACGTCATGGTCCCGCGCCAGCCCTTCGGCGAGCGTCAGCATATGCCGGCCGACGCCCGACGGCGCGGGGCTCTCGGTCGCGAGGACGATCCGCAATCGGCCGTGCGTCATGCGGTGGCGGGCGTCCGCTCGAGACGCGGCGCGAGACGGCGATAGGTGGCGAGCGCCTGCCCCACCACCTGATCCATATTGTAATAGCGGTAAGTGGCGAGCCGCCCGACGAAGCTCACGTCGGGCAGCGCGTCGGCCAGCGCCTCGTAGCGACGATAGAGCGCCTGATTTTCCGCGCGCGGGATCGGATAATAAGGATCGCCGTCCGCCTGCGGATATTCGTAACTGATGCTGGTGCGGGCGGCACTCTGGCCGGTGAGATGCTTATATTCGGTGATCCGCGTGTAGGGCGTTTCCACGGCGGGATAGTTGACCACCGCGACCGGCTGCACCTGCGCGACGTCCAGCGTCTCGTGCTGAAAGCGCAGGCTGCGATAGGGCAGCCTGCCGAAGCGGAAGTCGAAATATTCGTCGATCGGCCCGGTATAGACGATGCGGTCCGCGCGCGCGTCGCAGTCGGCGAACTCCAGGCCGGTCTCGATCGTGATGTTCGGATGATCCAGCATCCGCTCGAACATCGCGGTGAAGCCGTCGCGCGGCATCGCCTGGTGCCTGTCGAGGAAATAGCGGTCGTCGGTGCAGGTGCGCGTCGGCACGCGCGCGGTGACCGATTTGTCGAGCTCGGACGGGTCGAGGCCCCATTGCTTGCGCGTATAGCCGCGAAAGAAGGTCTCGTAGAGCTCCTGTCCGACCGCGGCGACGACGACATCCTCCGAGGTGCGGACGTCGCGCGGTTCGGCGCGCGCGCTCAGGAAGGCCGCCGCCGCCGCGTCGTCGCGAAGATCGAGGCCGTAGACGAGGTTCAGCGTGGTGCGGTTGATCGGGATCGGCACCAGCCCCGCCGCGACGCTCGCCAGCACGCGATGCTCATAGGGCCGCCACGCGGTGAAGCGCGACAGATAGGCGAACACCTCGTCGCTGTTGGTGTGGAAGATGTGCGGACCGTAACGGTGGACCAGGATCCCCGCCGCGTCGGCATGGTCGAAGGCGTTGCCGGCGATATGCGGGCGCTTGTCGATCACCAGCACGCGCTGGCCCGATCCCGCCGCCAGCCGCTCGGCCAGGACCGAACCCGCGAAACCCGCGCCGACGACGAGCACGTCATAATGCGGTCGCCGGCCCGCCGGGCGTATGGCAGGCGCAGCGGGGGGCGGCGATGGTGATGGCGCCATGGCCGCCTTCATCCCGGCGAACGTGCGATCCCATGAGGTCGCGGCGAGGAGGCGGTCGGCTTCGTCCAGCCACGCCCCCGTCGGCGGGAGCGCCAGCGTGCGCTCGCACGCGGCGACGAAGCCGTCGGCGTCGTCGGCGATCGCCACCGCCGCGATCGCGCCATAGTGGCGGACGACATCGGTGATCGGCGTCGAGACCACCGGCCGGCCCGCGGCGAGATATTCGGGCGTCTTGGTCGGGCTGATGAAGCGAGTCGCCTCGTTGATCGCGAACGGCATCAGCGCGGCGTTCCATCCCGAAAGATAGGCCGGCAATTCCTCATAGCCGCGCCCGCCCAGCCAGTGGATGTTGGCGCGGCGCGGCAGCGTGGCGGGATCGATCTTCACCACCGGGCCGATCATCACGATCCGCCAATCGGGCCGCGCGGCGGCGACCGCATCGATCAGGCCGAGGTCGATGCGCTCGTCGATCACGCCGTAGAAGCCGAGCTTCGGCCCGGCGATCACCGCCTGGTCGGCGGGCTCCGCGATCGCCCCGCGCGCGGCAGCGAAATGCGCGACGTCGACCGCCGAGGGGAAGGGGTGGATCGCGTCATGCCGCGCGCGCTTCGCCTCGAACAGGCTGTAGCCGCCGGTGAACATCACGTCGGCGGCGCGGATCAGCGCGTCCTCGCGCTCGATCAGCAGCGGATCGGCGAAGGCGAAGGCCGAAAGCTCGTCCATGCAATCATAGACGACGAGATCCGCCGCCAGATGGCCGGCGAAGCCCGCCATCATCGGCGTATAGAACCACAGCACCGGATCGGCGGGCACGGAGGTTGCGACGAGCATGTCGAGCAGGCCGCGCAACGCCTCCTCGACCTGTTCGCGGGCCCACCAGTGCGGCACGCGCGGGCGCAAGACGATGACATCGTCGGCGGGGAAGGGATGATATTCGAGATAGGGCAGGGGGTGATCGCAGGCGATCTGCTCTTCCCAGAAGAAGACGCGCCGCTCGGCCGCGAAGCGCCGCATCAGATGCTGGGGCCGCTGGGTCACGAAATCCCACCGCAGGTGCGAAAAACAGATCAGCGGCGGTAACGTCTGGATGGGTCCGGCGGTGGGCCTTTCGGCGATACGGGGGCCGTGCACGCCGTTCTCCAACTATCGGATGCGGACCCTTAGGCGCCTCAGCCATCCCGGCAATTGATCGAGGTCAACCCACGCGTTTTTCTGGCTTTTATGACTTCGATCAGTGCGCCAAAGCGCTGAATGCCGTGCGGCCAGGTCCAGCGCGCCAGTGCGATCTCCCGCGGCGTGAAGCGGTCGGCGGTCGCGCGCATCGTCATTATTGCATCCGCGAAAGAATTTGGCGGCGCAAGCATGCCGGTCTCCGGCAGGATATACTGCCGGCCGCAGGCAAGCTCGGCATTCGCCAGCACCGGCAGACCGGCGAGCATATATTCGGTCAGGATCGCCGGCGCGCCATCGTCCCGTCCGCAGACCAGGCCGAATCGGGCACGGTTCATCAGCCGGTTGACCTCCTCCAGCGCTACGCCGGGCGGGCCGACGCAATCGACCGACAGGCCGCGCGCCGCGATCTCGCCGCGCAGGCGGTCGGCATTCTCGCCGTAGCCGAACAGGCACAGCCCGCGCACGTCGCGCGGAAGCCGGTCGAGCGCGTCGAACAGGATATCGTGGCGTTTGTATTCCTGCGCCGCCGCGACGTAGATCAGATCATAATCCTTGGCCGTGGCGAGCGGACGGAAGAGGTCGATCGCGGCGAATTCCGGCCCGACGGGCAGGATCGCCGTCGCGATGCCGGGATGCCGCGCCAAAACCTCGTCCGATTGCCACTGCGCGCCGGTGAGCACGAGATCGAAGCAGGCGCTCACCTCGGCGGGCACGCGAAGCGACGGGGCATCGATCGAATTATAGACGATGATGCTGTTCCCGCATACTTGGAGCAGCGCCGGCGACACGCCCAGCCCATAGACCAGCAGGATATGCGGCGCGCCGAACGTCCGTACGAACCCGATCATGTCGCGATTGTCGAAGGGCGGGGCCAGGTCTTCGAGGCGGAAGGCGCGATAACCGAGCCGCGCATCGGCCGCCGCCGGCGGCGCGCGATCGCCGCCATGCTGATGGTGCCAGATTTCGGCCTGCTCGACGAGCCCTGCGGCGATGCAGGCCAGCGGCAGCCGTTCGAGATAGCCGCCGGTCACCTCCGGCGGAGGGCCGTCGGCGCCGCGCCAGGGATGCTCGCTCGCCGGCAGATCGCGCCAGTCCGCGCCGCCGCCCGGTCCCTGCGCATCGCGCCGGTCGATCCGGTCGCTGATCACGACGATCGACGGCACGCGCGTCAGCGGAGCCGCCTGCTCCCGGGGCATTGCCGGCACTCGATCGTCTCCCATGAGCAACGCCGCAATCGCGCGATTACGGCGCTCCGAGCAGGCCCGGACCGAGCACCTCGGCGCGCGCGGCGCTCGCCAGCGAGGTCGTATCGAGGATGTGGACGGCGCTTTCGCGGACCTGCGACATGACCTTGCGGATCGCGCAGGTCGCCTCGTCATGGCAGTCGCCGCACCGCGCGTAGAAATTCTGGCTGGCGCACGGCACGAGCGCGATCGGGCCATCGATCGCGCGCATGACTTCGGCGAAACTGATCTCGGCGGCGGGCCGCGCCAGCATATAGCCGCCGTTGCGGCCGCGCCGGCTCTCGACCAGGCCGGCCTTCTTCAGATCGACCATGATCGCTTCGAGAAATTTGCGCGGCACGACCTGCCGTTCGGCGATATGCGCGATCTGGACCGAACCCGTTCCGCCGCGCTCGACGAGATCCAGCAGGGCTCTTAGCGCGTATCTCGCCTTTTGCGACAGCATGGCTCCGGGTAGCGGCTACCCCGCTTCAAATCCAGCGGGGCGTTCCTCCTGGCGGGGAAGGAACATGATCCTGCGCAACTATACTCCTAGAAACTGTCCTGCTGACGTCATACTCTCGTCACCCCGGCCTTGAGCCGGGGTCCCGCTGCCTGCCGACGTTTCAGCTTGAACGAGACCGTCTCTAGCGCGCATTCTCGGCGGCGATCTGGTCGTAGACGCCGCCATTGGCGAAGTGCACCCGCTGCACGCGTCGCCAGCCGCCGAAGTTGCGATCGATGGTGAACAAGGCGAGCGGCTTGAACTGGGCGGCATATTTCTTCGCGATCGCGGGATTGCGCGGGCGGTAGAAATTGCGGCCGATGATGTCCTGCGCCTGCGGGGTGTAGAGGAAACGAAGATAGGCTTCGGCCGCCGCGCGCGTGCCATGCGTCGCGACGTTGCGATCGACCCACGCGACCGGGGGCTCGGCGAGGATCGAGAGCGAGGGATAGACGATCTCGAACGCCCCCGGCTTGGCCGAGTGGACGGCGAGCAGGGCTTCATTCTCCCACGCCAGCAGGACATCGCCCTGCCCGCGCTGGATGAACGTCGTCGCCGATCCGCGCGCGCCCGAATCCAGCACCAGGACATTCTTGTAGAGGCGCCGCACGAAATCCCTCGCCTTGTCCTGCCCATAGGTCTTGCTGGCGAACCCCCAGGCGCCGAGATACGCCCACCGCGCGGCGCCCCCGGTCTTGGGATTGGGCGCGATCACGCCGACGCCGGGCCGGACCACATCGCTCCAGTCGCGGATCTTCTTCGGATTGCCCTTGCGGACCAGCAATACGATCGTGGAATAATAAGGCGTCGAGGCGAGCGGCAATCTCTTCTGCCAGTCGGGAGCGATCAGCCCCCGATCGGCGATCTGATCGATATCGTTGGCGAGCGCCAGCGTGACGACGTCCGCCGCATTGCCCTCGATCACCGATCGCGCCTGCGCGCCCGAGCCGCCATGCGATTGCCTGATCGCGAGATCCTGTCCCGTCTTGGCCTTCCAGTAACGTGCGAACAGCGGATCGATCTGCTGGTACAGCTCGCGCGTGGGATCGTAGCTGACGTTGAGCAGCGACGCACCCGTGGCGGGGAATCCGGCCACGGCGACGGCCAATATCAAGGTCAGCAGCTTGCGCATTCGTCACTCCGCATTTCGATGTGCCAAGGCCTCGGATGTGCGATCCTGGCTCGAATGGCGCGCGAAAGCTACAGCTTCGCCTTGAAGGTCACGCCATAGGTCCGCGGATCGGCCGGCTGGCCGACGACCAGACCGGTGCTGCCCGATTGCAGCGCCAGCACCTCGTAATAATTCTTGTCGAAGATGTTGCGGACCCATCCGAAGGCATCCCAGCGATCGTTGATGCGGACGCCCGCGCGAACATTGCCCAGATAATAGCCCTGGATGTCCGTATAGGCCGATCGCGAGGGGTTCGACGAGAATTTGGAGCGGTAGCTGCCGTCGTACCCCAGATAGAATTCGCTCGTCCGGCCGAACAGATGCGACGGGATGCGATATTCGGCGCCATGCGAGAAGGCCCAGCGCGAGACGCCCGGCAGCCACTGGCCCGAAATATCGCAGGAGTTGGGGCTGACGCCGCCGGGCGTGCCGGCGGGACTGGGGGTGTTGGTCGCGGTCAGGGCGCTGCCGCCGGCGAGTTCGGGCGGGCACGGCGCATCGACGAACTTGACATATTTGGCATCGGTGAAGGCGCCGCTGAAATAGAGGCTCAGCGGATCGACCGGACGCGCCGAGAAATCGACCTCGAGCCCGCGCGTGCGGACCTTCGCCGCATTGGCGAGATAGCCCCGTATCACACCGAGCTGGCCGTTGGTGACGGTCGCCTGGAAATCCTTGATATCGGTCCAGAAACCGGAGAAGTTCAGCGTCGCGCGGCGATCGAAGAACTGGGTCTTCAAGCCGACCTCGTAATGGCTGACCTTCTCGGGCTTGACCGTCGCCGAACTCAGGATCGGATTGTTGTTGGCGTCCAGCGGCAGGCCGGAGAGATTGATGCCGCCCGATTTGAAGCTGCGCGCATAGGTCGCATAGCCCAGCACGTCGCGCGCGATATCGTAGGATGCGGTGAAATCGCCCGAGATGTTCCACTTGCGGAAGCTGGGATCATAGCTTTGCGGGGCGAGCACGCCGCGCTGATCGGCGTTGAGCGTCGTGCTGCCCGTGCCCGTGAAGACGGTCGCGACATAGGAGCCGCTCTTCTTGTCATAATTGACGCGAACCCCGGGCTGCAACCGGAGGCGATCGGTGACATGCCAGGTAAGCTGGCCGAAGGCGGCGAGGCTGGTATTCTTGAAATGGATATCGTTGAGCGACGTCAGCCCGTTGAGCACCGCCGGGTTGCAGGCATTGGCGGTCGCCGGGATACAGCCGCTGGAGCCGACGGCGACCGCGCCCGGATTGAGCAGCCATCGGCTGGCCGCCGTGCCCTGCACCTGCGATCCGGTCGTATCGATCTTCTGATAGAAGCCGAACAGGCCGCCGACATAATCGATCTTGCCGCTGCTGCCCGCATAGCGCAGCTCCTGCGTATATTGCGTCTGGTGCGAGGGGTTCTGCGAGACGGTGGTGATCGGCAGGCCGGTGAAGTCGCGATCGTTGGAGGGTTTCCAGTCCCACACGCGCCACGCGGAAACCGAGGTCAGCGTGCCGCCGCCGAGCTCCAGCTCGCCGCGCAGCGATGCGCCGTAGATCGTCTGCTTGGCGTTGATCGTGGCATCGAGATCGGTCAGGCGATCGAACGCGTTGGTGCTCGGCGGCGCATAGTTGAAGGCCGCGGCCAGCGCCGCGAACTGGCGGCTGAGCGGCCGTTGCGTCGCGCCGGTGCGCACATAGATCTGGACGCAGCAATCGGGGTTCTGGCGGTTATAGTCGCCCGACAGCGTAAGGCTGAGCGTATCGGTCGCCTTGAACAGCAGCGCGCCGCGCACGCCGAGATTGTCCTGCGAGTTGACATGCTGGCGGGTCGTCACATTGTAGATCGTGCCGTCGCGATGCGTCTCGGAGATGCCCAGGCGGATCGCCAGCTTGTCGGCGACCAGCGGGCCCGAGACCGAGGCCTTGCCTTGCTTGAAGCCGAGATTGCCGACGCTCACCTCGACCGCGCCTTCCGGTGCGAAGGTCGGTGCCTTCGAGGTGATGTTGATCGCGCCCGCGGTCGTGTTCTTTCCGTAGAGCGTACCCTGCGGCCCGCGCAGCACCTCGACCCGATCGACATCGAGGAAGTCGAGCGTCGCCGATCCGATCCGCGCGAAATAGACCTGATCGATATAGATGCCCACGCCCGGCTCGATACCGTCGTTGGTGAGCCCGAACGGCACGCCGAGCCCGCGAATGTTCACCGTCGTGTTGCGCGGATTGGTCGAGTAGAATTGCAGCGAGGGCTGGAGCTGCGTCAGCTTCAGCACGTTGAAGCTGCCCGTCGCGTCGATCGCCTTGGCGTCCGTCACGGAGATCGCGAGCGGGACCTTCTGCAAAACCTCCTGTCGGCGCCGCGCGGTGACGAGAATTTCGCCCTGCGCGCCATCGCTGCCGGTCGGCGTCGGCGCGGCGGTGGTCGCCGGCGAGGCGCCGGCGGCCGAGGGGGCCGACGCCGAATTGGGATCGCTCGGCGAAAGCTGCGCGTGCGCGGGCAGCGCCAGCAGAGACGCCCCTGCCAAAAGCAGCGTGCGTGAGCCCATGGAAATTCCCCTTAAACCGATTCTCGGGGGCAATCCCTAGCTTCAGAATAGGAATAGACGACAGAGCAAAACTTATCCCGCTGAAAGCCGCGCTGTCGGGCGGTGCCGGGCGGTTTCCGCTTAGAGGCGGTCCCGTTCAAGCTGAAGCGTCGGCCAAGCAGCGGGACCCCGGCTCAAGGCCGGGGTGACGAGAGTTCACATCAACACGACAGACCCTGTCGACGGGACAGACCCTAACGCAGCAGCGCGGTCGCCACCCCGGTCATCGTCTTCACGCCGGCTGCCACGGCGGGCCCGGGGTCGGGTGCGAAGCGGTTGTTGTGGGGGCCGGGAAGCAGCTCCCCCTTGTCGGCGGCGGCCTTGAACTTGGCGGGGTTCATCGCGCCCAGCCAGTAGAACACCACCGGTATCTTGTGGCCTTCCAACCCGTATACGCCGAAATCCTCGCTCGGCATGACGGGCGAGGCGTCGACGACATTGTCCTGGCCCAGCGTGGCGATCAGCGACGCGCGGACTCGCTCCGAAACGGCGGGATCGTTGTACAGCGGCGGCGCGGATTCGCCTTCCAGCACCGTGACGATGGGCGCACGGTCGGGCGGCAGGCCGGCCGCGACGGCGAGGCCGGCGGCGCGCGCGCGGATGCCGTCGACGATCACCTTGCGCCCCTCGTCCGAAAAGGCGCGGGTGGACAGCTCCAGCTTCACCTCGTCGGGAATGACGTTGCGCCGCGTGCCGCCATGGATCGAACCGACGGTGATCACCGTCGGATCCAGCGGATCCGCCTCGCGGCTGACGATCGTCT
>NZ_CAHJXD010000268.1 GCF_903644055.1 Sphingomonas bacterium
TCTTGCCGCACGCCGATCCCGCCGCGCGGGCCGCGCCCGGCGCGCCCGCCTGCGCGGCCAGCGCCGCATAGCTGAGCGTTTCTCCCGGCGGAATGCGGGCGAGCGCGCTCCACACCGCTTCCTGAAAGGCGGTGCCGCGCACATCGAGCGGCAGATCCATCAGCAGGCCGGGCGCGGCGACGAAGCGCGCGACCCGTTCGACGAGCGCCAGGAAATCGGCTCCGCCGCGCTCGATCATCGCTTCGGGGAAACGGGTGCGCAAGTCCGCTTCGTCCTCGCCGAAGGCTACCCGGCAGATGCCTTTGTCCGTTCCCGCGACCAAAAGGGCGCCGAGATTGGTCTCCGCCTCTGCCCAGCGGATCGTGACGCCGCGCCCGCCCGCACGCCACGCCGACGGCGTCATCCCCAGCCGGCCGCGCGCGTCGGCGTAGAAGCGCGACGGCACGGCATAGCCGGCATCGTAGAGCGCCTCGGTCACGCTGCCGTCCCCGGCGAGCGCCGCCTCCGCGCGTTTCGCGCGCAACGCACGGGCATAAGCGGCGGGGGTGACGCCGGTCGCGCGCCTGAACAGCCGGTGGAAGTGATGGGGGCTATAGCAGGCCGCGGCCGCCATCGCTTCCAGCGTGGGCGGCATATCGCTCGTTTCGATCAGCGCGATGGCGCGGGCGATCCCCTGCGCATCCTCCGAGATCCCGTCCGGCCTGCACCGAAGGCAGGGGCGCAGGCCCGCCGCCCGCGCCGCCGCGCCATCGCCGAAGAAACGGACATTCTCGCGCCGGGGGTGGCGCGCCGCGCAGGATGGACGGCAATAGATGCCGGTGGTGAGAACGCCGGTGACGAACCGGCCATCGGCGCGACGATCGCGCGTCATCACGGCGGCCCATGCCGCGTCGGTATCGATCTCCGAAGGCTTTTCCATGTTTCATGAATAGACAAGGCCGCGCGGCCGCGCATCCCGTGGCTTGCTTTCAAAGCCCGCGCCGCCGCCTTGCATCGCGAAGAGCCCCCTGCTAACCGGCCCGCGAACGCAAAGGGGCGGCCGATCCGGCCCGGCCCGCTTTGCCCCGCCCTGCCGGTCCCGGCCTGGGCCGGGGCGACAAATCAAGCAAGGGGATAGGACGCCCACGTGGAGCATTCCGGCGGCATACAGGCGAGCCTCAGCGGCCGCTACGCGACGGCGCTGTTCGAACTGGCGCGCGATTCAGCCCAGCTCGACACGGTCGGCGCCAGCCTCGCGGCGGTGAAGCAGGCGCTGGCCGAATCGGCCGATCTCAAGGCCTTGACGATCAGCCCGATGATCAGCCGGGCCGACTCCGGCAAGGCGATCACGGCGGTTGCCGGGGCGCTGAAGCTCGATCCGGTCACGACCAGTTTCCTGGGCGTGCTCGCGGAAAACCGTCGGTTGGCGACGCTTGCCCAGATCATCCGCGATTTCCAGACGCTCGCCGCCCGCCATCGCGGTGAGACGACGGCCGAGGTCGTCACCGCACACCCGCTCGACGACGGCCAGATGGCGGCGCTCAAGGCGCGCCTGAAGAGCATGGTCGGCAGCGAGGTTTCGGTCGACGCTTCGGTCAATCCCGCGATCCTCGGCGGGCTGATCGTCAAGATGGGCAGCCGTCAGATCGATGGCTCGATCCGCACCAAATTGAACGCACTCGCGACCGCAATGAAAGGATGACGGCGACAACGCCGTCTGGGAAAGGCTGAACATGGAAATCCGCGCCGCAGAAATCTCCAAGGTCATTCGCGACCAGATCGCGAACTTCGGCACCGAGGCCGAAGTGTCCGAGGTGGGCTCGGTGCTGTCGGTCGGCGACGGCATCGCGCGCATCCACGGGCTCGACAATGTCCAGGCGGGCGAGATGGTCGAATTCTCGAACGGCGTGCAGGGCATGGCTCTCAACCTCGAGGCCGATAACGTCGGTGTCGTGATCTTCGGCTCGGATTCGGAGATCAAAGAAGGTGATATCGTCAAGCGCACCGGCACGATCGTCGACGTGCCCGTCGGCAAGGGGCTGCTCGGCCGCGTCGTCGATGGCCTTGGCAATCCGATCGACGGCAAGGGGCCGATCGTCTCCGATCAGCGCAGCCGCGTCGAGGTCAAGGCGCCCGGCATCATCCCGCGCAAATCGGTGCATGAGCCCGTGCAGACCGGGCTCAAGGCGCTCGACGCGCTGGTGCCGGTGGGACGCGGGCAGCGCGAGCTGATCATCGGCGATCGCCAGACGGGCAAGTCGGCGGTGGCGATCGATACCTTCATCAACCAGAAGGCCGCGCATGCGGGCGACGACGAGAGCAAGAAGCTCTACTGCATTTATGTCGCGATCGGGCAGAAGCGCTCGACGGTAGCACAGCTCGTCAAGACGCTCGAAGAGAATGGCGCGATGGACTATTCGATCGTCGTCGCCGCGACTGCGTCGGAACCCGCGCCGCTCCAGTTCCTAGCGCCCTACACCGGCTGCGCGATGGGCGAATATTTCCGCGACAACGGCATGCACGCGGTCATCGTCTACGACGATCTCTCCAAGCAGGCGGTCGCCTATCGCCAGATGTCGCTGCTGCTGCGCCGTCCGCCGGGCCGCGAAGCCTATCCCGGCGACGTCTTCTATCTCCACTCGCGCCTGCTCGAACGCGCCGCGAAGATGAACGACGACAACGGCAACGGTTCGTTGACCGCGCTGCCAATCATCGAGACGCAGGCGGGCGACGTTTCGGCCTATATCCCGACCAACGTGATTTCGATCACCGACGGCCAGATCTTCCTCGAGACCGATCTTTTCTACCAGGGCGTCCGCCCCGCGATCAACGTCGGCCTGTCGGTCAGCCGCGTCGGCTCGGCCGCGCAGACCAAGGCGATGAAGAAGGTCGCGGGATCGATCAAGCTGGAGCTCGCGCAATATCGCGAGATGGCGGCCTTCGCGCAGTTCGGCTCCGATCTCGATGCCTCGACGCAGAAGCTGCTCGCACGCGGCGCGCGGCTGACCGAGCTGCTCAAGCAGGCGCAGTTCCAGCCGCTGCCGTTCGAGGAGCAGGTCGCGTCGATCTATGCGGGCACCAACGGCTTCATCGATCCGGTGGGCGTATCCGATGTCGTGCGCTACGAGGCCCAGATGCTCGCCTATCTGCGCTCGGACCATGCCGACATCCTTGGGGTCATCCGCGACAGCAAGGACTTTACCGACGATACCAAGGGCAAGCTGAAGGCGGCGCTCGACGCGTTCGGCAAGACTTTCGCGTAAGATAGAACCAACCGTCACCCCGGACTTGATCCGGGGTCCCGCTTCTCAACCGTTGCGGAAACAGAAGCGGGATGCCGGATCAAGTTCGGCATGACGATAGGTAGGAAAGAAACAGGGACACGTGGCCAGCCTCAAAGCACTCAAGGTCCGGATCACCTCGGTCAAGTCGACCCAGAAGATCACGCGCGCGCTGAAGACGGTCGCCGCGGCCAAGCTGCGCCGTGCGACCGAGCAGGCGATGGCGGGCCGGCCCTATGCCGAGCGGCTCGAATCGGTGATGGCGAGCTTGGCCTCGCGCGTCACGATCAGCGCCTCCTCGCCGAAGCTGCTGGCCGGTACGGGCAAATCCGACGTGCACCTGCTCGTCGTCGCGACCGGCGAGCGGGGCCTTGCGGGCGGCTTCAATTCGAATATCGTGCGCGCCGCGCGGATCAAGGCGGACGAGCTGATCGCCGCGGGCAGGAAGGTCCGCTTCTACATCGTCGGTCGCAAGGGCCGTCCGGTGCTGCGCCGCATGTATCCCGGCATGATCGTCGCCGATCATGACATGAGCCATGCGAAGAAGCCCGCCTTCGCGGACGCGCTGGATATCGGCCGCGATCTGATCGCGCGCTTCGACGCCGGCGAGTTCGATGTCGTGCATTTGATCTTCTCGAAGTTTCAATCGGCGCTCGTGCAGATCCCGCAGACGGTGCAGCTCATTCCGGCAGCCGTCACGAAACCCGCCAACGACGGTCCCGTCGCGGCGGCCTCGGCGGCGGTGGATTATGAGCCCGACGAGGAGACGATCCTCGCCGAGCTGCTCCCGCGCAACGTCGCCATCCAGATCTATCGCGCCCTGCTCGAAAATCAGGCGGGTTTTTACGGCGCGCAGATGAACGCGATGGACAATGCCACCCGCAACGCCGGCGATACGATCAACCGGCTGACCGTTCAGTATAACCGCACCCGCCAGGCGGCGATCACCACCGAGCTGGTGGAGATCATCGCGGGCGCCGAAGCGCTATAATCCGTTTCACGTTGCCCGAGCGAAAGCTGGGGTCCCGTGCTATAAGTGACACTCCCGCGGAGGGAGATCCCGGCCCTCGCCGGGATGACGATTGAAGGCAGGAAGAGACACGATGGCA
>NZ_CAHJXD010000269.1 GCF_903644055.1 Sphingomonas bacterium
CCGGCCGGAACGATCGCCCGCGCCGCGCGGCACGAGCTGGGCCGAGATCGGCGCGGCGACGATGGCCGTCTATGCGCGCGCCGCCGGCTGATGGCGGACGCGCATTCTCTGTCGCTTCCCGCGCGACGGCGGGACATGAATGTGCCCGGCCGCCTGCTCGGGAAAGCCGCGCGACGGGATGCGGAGCGGGCGGCAAAGGCGGCCGAGCCTGTCGAGGACGGCCCCGCGCCGAAGCCCGCGACGCGCGCGGCGATCACGCTGCTGCTGGTCACCATATTGTTCGTGCCGCAACTGGCGATCAACGCGGGCACGCTGGCGATGAATTTCAGCCTGCCGGCGGTCTATATCCTGATCGTCGTCGGGCTGCTCGACGGCGTCTTCGTCGTGGGGCTTTCCTCGCTGCTGACGTTGGTGTTCCTCGCGGCGGTCGCCTTCTTTAGCCTCAAGTTCAACGCGGGCCATGCATCGTCGACCTCGCTGCTGCTGCTGTTCGCGCTCTATATTCCCTTCCTGTTTCGGGGTCACAGGCCGCTTGGCCGCGTCTATTTCGAATGGGCCGCGCGTCGTTACGTCCTGCTGATGATGGTGGTCGCCTTCGCCGCGATGGCGCAGGCGGCGCTGCATCCGTTCGTCCATGACGATCGGCTGCTGGCTTTCTCCAACAGCATGCCGGAGGCGATCCGCCAGAGCGGGCATTACAACACCATCGCGTTTACGGGCAATCTGCTGCGCTCCAACGGTTTCTTCCTGCGCGAGCCTTCGTTTCTCTCGGGCTATGCGGGCATCGCGCTGCTGATCGAGATCGCGCTGTTCCGGCGATGGCTGGTGCTGCTCGCGTTGATCGCGGCGATGCTGCTCGCGCTTTCGGGCACGGGTATCCTGATCGTGCTGATCGCCCTGGTGGTCGCGGGGCTTCGCCGCGCGCCGGTGAAGGCGCTGATCGGCGGTCTTGCGCTGATCCCCGCGATGCCGGTGATCGCCAATCTGGTCGGCCTCGCCCTGCTGGCGGACCGGCTCAACGAATTCTCCGCGCCGGGCAGCAGCGGCTATGCGCGGTTCGTGGCGCCCTGGGCGTTCGTGCAGGGCGGGCTCTCTCGCTGGCCCTGGTCGCTGCTGATCGGAAACGGGCCGGGATCGATCCTGCGCGCGATCAAGGAATCGGATACGACGTTCGAAATCTTCGATCCGACCTGGGCGAAGGTCCTGTTCGAATATGGCGTCGCGGGAAGCATCGGCTTCGCGGTGCTGCTGGGCGTCGGCTATCGGCTGCGCGAGGCGCCGTTCAGCCTCAAGACGGGGATGCTCTATGCGTGGATCGCGGCGGGCGAAAATCTGCTCGATCCCGATTTCAACGGTATCATGCTGCTGCTCGTCATCTTCTGGGCCAAGCCCGTATCGATGGTGATCCCGTCGGGATCGCGGGTCACCGATACGGCCGCACATCAGGGAAATGGAGCTTAGGATGATCAACGCATCCCGCGCGACGCGGGTGGGCTTCGTTTCCGCCGGCGACGACGAATATGGCGTGCGCCGCAGCCTGGAAGGGCTGTTTCGCGGGTTTCAGGATCAGGGGGTCGAGCCCGTGCTGATCTGCCTCGAGGCGGGGCCGATGATGGAGCTCGGGCCGCTGACGGGCGCCGAGACGCATGCCTGCGCGATCGGCGTGCCGCGCAACTTCGGTTCGTTCGCCGATGCGTTCCACAATCTCGCTTTCATGGCGCGCGCCTCGGCGGCGCTGGCCAAGGTGCTGAAGCGGCTCGATCTCGAAGCGGTGATCGTCCGGCAGGGCTTCCAAGTGCCGCTCACCGCGCGCGCCGCGCATATCGCGGGCGTGCCGAGCTTCTGGCTGATGCCCAATCTGGTCAGCGATCGCTATCCGCTGCGACTCAATGCGCGCATCTACGATCTGCTGCTCGCGCGCTACGGCATGACCGCGATCGCCAACAGCCATTATACGCGCACCTCGCTGCTCGGCCGGCGCGCGCGCTCGGCGGTCTCGCATCTCGGCATCAATCCCGAAACCTTCGCCGCCGATACCCGCCCCGCCGATCGCGCGGCCTACGGCTTCGAACCCGGCGATGCCCTGTTCGGCATCTTCGCGCGGATGGTCGAATTCAAGGGGCAGCTCGAATTCGTCCAGGCGATCGGGCGCGCGGCCGGGCAGCATCCCGATGCGCGGCTGCTGATCGTCGGCGGGCCGATCGAGGGCGATTATGCGGCGAAGGTCCGGGCCGAAATCGATCGGCTCGGCCTGGGCGGCAAGGTGCTGCTCGCCGGGCCAGCCAACCGGCTGCCGGACGGCATGCCCGCGCTCTATGCGATGTGCGACGTCATCGTGAACGCGCGGATCGATCCCGAGCCGTTCGGGCTTTCGGTGATCGAAGGGATGCTGATGGCCAAGCCGCTGCTCGTCCACGCGCTCGGCGGCCCCGCCGAGACGGTCGTCGACGGCGAGGATGGCTGGCACGTCACCGAACCGACCGCCTCGGGCTTCGCCGCCGGGATCGATCGCGCGATGGCCGATCGCGGGCCAGCGCGCGATCGGCGCGCGCGCCGCCG
>NZ_CAHJXD010000270.1 GCF_903644055.1 Sphingomonas bacterium
GCGCGGCGTCGGGCGCGAAGGTGGCTAGCGCGGCGGCGCCCCCCGCCCCGGCAAGCACCGCGCGCCGATCGAGCGTCGCTCCCTCGACCTCTCCCGGCTGTTGCGTCATGACGGCTCCTTGCGTTGATCGGGCTGTTTGGTGCACGGTCCTTGCAAACGCAGTCAAGCCCCGATCCGCCCGGAGTATCACGATGCCGGTTCTACGCCTCGCTCACGCGAACATCCGCACGCCGGATCTGGAGGAAACGGTGCGCTTCTTCGAAGCTGCACTCGATCTGCGGCGCGGTCCGGCGCTCACCACGATCGATCAGCACAGATATGCCTGGCTTTACGATCGCAACGGAATCGCGGTGATTCACGTCAATGCTCCGCACGAAGACGAGCCGCCACGCGCCGCCGGGCTGGAGAACCGGCTCGACCATATCGCGTTCGATTGCGTCGATCCCGAGGGGTTTGCCGATCGTTTGCGCGCCGCCGCCATGCTGTTCGAAGTGGTGCACAGCGAAACCGGGGGTTTCGTCCAATATAATCTGCGCGATCCTAACGGGATCAAGGTCGAGCTGACATTCGCTCCCGATCAGGCGCCAGCACTGCCGGATTGACCACCAGTGACCTGTCGAGCCGCCCGTCGAGCGCGGCAAGCACGTTCGCCACCGTGGCGCGGCCCATCCCGATCAGGCTCTCCGCGCTTAGCGCCGCATTGTGCGGGCTGAGCACGATCGTTTCGCGCACCAGCAGCGGATCTCCCGGCGGCAGCGGCTCGCGCGCGAACACGTCGAGTCCGGCGCCGCGCAGATGGCCCTGGTCGATCGCTTCAATCAGCGCCGCCTCGTCGACGATGCCGCCGCGCGCCGTATTGAGGAGGATCGAACCCGCCGGCATCCGCGCCAGGGCCGCGCGGCCGATCAATCCCTCCGTTGCTGGCGTGAGCGGGATGTGCAGCGATACCACATCGCCAACGGCCAGCGCCTCTTCTAGCGAATCGTGGAAAGTCACGTCCGGAAAGGCGGCACGATCGCCGGCGGGATCATAGGCGGCTATGGCCATGCCCAAGCCGCGCGCGCGCTGCGCGAGTTCCTGCCCGATCCGCCCGAAGCCGATAAGCGAGAGCGTGCGGCCCTTGAGTTCCATCGTCGTGTGGCGGCTGCGGATCGCGAAATCGCCGGCGCGCACCGCGCGATCGAACTGCGCCCCTCGCTTGGCCACCGCCAGCATCAGGAACAGCGCATGTTCGGCCACGGCGACGGTGTTGACCGGCCCGATCACCGTCACCGGTATCCCGCGCGCGGTGCAGTGCGCGACCGGGATATTGTCATACCCGACGCCGTGGCGCGAGACGATGCGCAACCGGCTTGCAGCGTCGATCGCCTCGGGGGGCAGCGGGGCGTCGCGGATCGTGATCGCATCCGCATCGGCGATCGCCGCGATCATCGCCGCAGGACTGGTATCGCGCAGCACCTCGACGGTAATGTCCGGCCGATCGGCGAACATCGTCATGGCTTCGTCGCTGATCGCCTGGATCACGAGCACTTTGGGCATGGTTTCGGAAACCTTAGAAGTTGAAGCGGTCGATATTCGCCGCGCTGAAGATCAGCGGCGGGCCGAGCAGCAGCGTATCGGGGCTGGTGAAGCGCAGCGCACCAAGCCGTCCGGCCTGGAGTATGCAGCTCGCGGGGTCGATCCGTCGCTCGAGTTGTGCCTTGCTTATGCGGATCGCGGCGTAACCGATGTCGATCGGGCTCCACAGCACCGCCTCGCGGATCACGCTCTGGCGCACATAGGGGCGGATGCCGTTGGGCACGCCGATTCCGGCGATCGTGATCGTGCCGGGCGGGCGGCCTAGCTGCATCACCGCCTCCGCCGCGCTCACGGTCGCGCCCCCGTCGTTGGTGAAAACGCCCCGTATGTCCGGATTGGCGCGAAGATAGTTGAGGGTGACGTTCTTGCCCTTCTCGATATCCTGCTCGCCCAGCAGCGTGGTCTTGATCCGCATCCCCGGATATTTGCGCGCAATCGTCTCCTGGATTGCGGCCTGCCACGCCAGCATGTTGCTGGCGGTCAGCGAACCCACCAGCATGAGAAATTCGCCCGAGGTGCCGGCATGGCGCGCCATGATATCGGCGATCGCCTCGCCGATCGCGGGGTAGGTCGCCTGATTGAGGAAGACCTGCCGCCCTTCGGGGCGCACGTCGGCATCCCAGCAATTCACCGCGATGCCGCGCGCCTGCGCACGGCGTAGCGACGGCGTCAGCGCATCCGGATCGAGCGCGCAGATCGAGATCGCGTCGACGCGGTTGCGGATCAACCGGTCGACGATATCGACCTGCCCCGCGACATTGGCATCGACCGGGCCATTGTAGAGAACGTTAACGCCCACTTCGCGCGCGGCCTCCTGCGCACCCTGATTGGCCGAGAGGAAATAGGGATCGCTGGTGAATTTGGGCACGAACGCGATCAATGTGCCCGTGCGACGCGCGCAACTGGCCAGCCCGAGCGCCCCCGTGGCGGTCAGCAACGTCCGGCGGGTGATATCAGCGTGCATCGCGCCGCCTCGCCTCGTTGGCCAGCACGCCGACGATCAACAGCACGCCCACCACGACCATGCTCCAGTCGCTGCGCAGGCCCGCCGAGATCAGCCCGTCCTGCAGGAAAGCGAGTATCGCCGTGCCCAGCAAAGTGCCGGCGATCGTGCCCCGCCCGCCGGTGATACGCGTACCGCCGAGCACCACCATTGCGATCACCGTCAGCTCCAGCCCGAGCGAGGCATTGGCGCGGGCGGTAGAGACGCGCGCCGTCTGAATGATCGCCGCCAGCGCCGCCAGCAGCCCCATCAGCGCGTAGAGGCCGAGCTTAAGCCGCTCGACCTTAACGCCCGAAAAGCGCGCGGCCAGTTCGTTGGCGCCCACGCCCAGGATACGCCGCCCGGTCGCCGCCCGCTCCAGCAACAGCCAGCAGCCCAGTGCCGGGACGATATACAGTAGCAGCTGCACCGGTACTCTGTCGCCAAACAGATAGGCCTGGCCTATCGCGCGGAACCAGTCAGGAAAGGCGGAGACCGCTTCGGCGTTGGAAATGGCATAGGCCGCGCCGCGGAAGATCGACATCGTCGCCAGCGTGACCACGAACGGGTGGAGGCGGAGATAGGCGATCGCCGCGCCATTGAGCAGCCCGCCGCCGAGTCCGGTCGCCACCCCGCACAGCATCGCCAGCGGCATGGAGAGACCTGCCTGATGCGCGAAGCCTATCACCACCGACACCAGGGCGAGCAAGGCTGCCACCGAAAGATCGATCCCTCCGGTCATCACGATCAGCGTCATGCCGAGTGCGAGGATGCCCGGCTCGACGAACGTCCGCGTCGTATCGAGCAGACTCACCGGATCGAGATAGAAGGGCACGATCGCGCCGATCGCAGCCAGCTCGGCGATCAGCAGTCCCAGCAGGCCGAGATTGCGGCTGGGCACTTTCATGCCATCCGGCCCGCCACGCGCAGGCGGATCCCGTCGCCGGCGATGGCGATCAGGATCATCAGCCCCAGCGCCAGTTGCTCGAACGTGCCCGGCACGGAATGCAAGGTCAGCCCGTTGAGCACTACGCCGACCAGGGCTGCCCCCAGCACCGGTGCCGCCACCGAGCCGCGCCCGCCGGTGATGCGCGTGCCGCCGAGCACCACCGCGCTGATGCAGCGCAGTTCGAAGCCCGTTGCCGCCGTCGCCTGAATCTGCCCGATCTGCCCGGCGAACACCGCGCTCGCCAGCCCGCAGGCCAAGCCGGTCGCGAGGAGCGCGGCTGCCTTGATCCGTCCGGCGCGCAGCCCGACCGCGGCGGCAGCACGTGCATTGCTGCCCACCGCTACCAGCTCACGTCCCCATACCGTCGCCACCGCGATCACGGCAAACAGCGCGATGCAGGCGGCAAAGATCCACGCCGGTGCGGGCAGCCCGGCGATGATCCCCAGCCCGAGCCCGCGCGCCGCGCCGGGCGTCTGCAGCACGCCATCGGCGTCGAGCAGCAGCATCGCCCCGCGCAGCGCCATCAGCGTGCCCAGCGTCGCGATGATAGAGGGCACGCGCCCGATCACGATGATGGCGGCGTTCAAGCCGCCGCCCAGCGCGCCTGCTGCCAGCGCCGCGAGCAGGCTCACCAACAGGCTGCCGGTCGCCTGCGCCGTGCTGGCGAAGACGAACGCGCAGATGGCGAGCAGCGAGCCGACCGAAACGTCGATCTCCCCGGCGATGATCACCTGATTGAGCGCCAGCGCAACGACGCCGACGACCGCGACCTGCGCCACGATCGCGATCAGATTGTCCGCCGTCGCAAAGCCAGGCGTCACGGCGGCCAGCACCAGGCAAAGAAGGAAGAGGAATCCCGCCGGAGCCGCTTCTGCCCTCCGCGCCCATTGCGCCGCCGCGCTCATGCCGCCCCGCCCGGATGCAGCGCCAAGTCCTCCAAAGCCTCGGCCAATAGTCCGGCGGCGGCCGCGCCGATCGCTTGCGGATCGAAGTGCGGCCCGTCGAACGCGCCGGTCAGGCGGCCCTGGTGCATCACCAGAATGCGGTCGCACATCGACAGCAGTTCGTTGAGTTCGGACGAGATCAGCAGCACCGCCTTGCCGTCGGCCGCGAGCTGATCGACGATGCGATAGATTTCCGCCTTGGCGCCGACATCGACCCCTCGCGTCGGTTCGTCCAGCAAGACGATGTCGGGCTGGGTCGCCAGCGCCTTGGCGAGCAGCACCTTCTGCTGGTTGCCGCCCGAAAGCACGATCACCGGCGGATCGGCAGCGACGGTGCGGATCGCGAACAAGCCGGCATAATGATCGGCGAGTGCGCGCTCGGCACCACGCGCGACGAAGCCGTGCGGCGCCATGCGGCCGAGTGCGGCGAAGCCCGTATTCCACGCAACGCCCTGTTCCAGCATCAGCCCCTGCGAGCGCCGCTCCTCGGGCACATAGACCATTCCGGCCGCAAGCGCATCGGCGGGAGAGGCGATGCACCGCGCCACGCCGTCGATCTCGATCGTACCGGCATCCGCAGGGGCGAAGCCGAACAGCGCCTGCGCCACCTCCGATCGCCCGGCCCCGATCAGACCCGAAAGGCCGACGATCTCGCCGCGCCGCAGATCGAGGTTGATCGCGCTGAACTTGCCTTTCCGCCCCAGCCCCCGCGCGCGCAGCAGCGTTTCGCCTGGAATGTTGCGCGTGCGCTGGTAGAGCTGCGTGACCGGGCGGCCCACCATCTTGTGCACCAGCCCCGCCGCATCGAGGTTCGCGATCGGCCCCTGATGCACTGGTGCGCCGTCGCGCAACACCGTCACCCGATCGGCAATGTCGAACACCTCGCCCAGCCGGTGCGAGATGTAGACGATTGCGACGCCGCCGCGCGTCAGATCGCGCACGATGTCGAGCAACCGATCGGCCTCGCGCGCGGTCAGCGCGGCGGTCGGTTCGTCGAGGATCAGGATGCGCGCGTCGCGCATCAGCGCGCGCGCGATCTCGACGAGTTGGGCCTGCGCGCCCGAAAGCATCGCAACGAGCGCGGCGGGATCAACGTTCGCGCCCAATTTGGCCAATGCTGCCGCGGCCTGCGCGCGCATGGCATGGCCGTCGAACGCGCCCCAGCGCTTACGCGGCCGCTCGCGCCCAACGAACAGGTTCTCGGCCACAGAAAGATCGGGAAACAGATCCAGCTCCTGCGGCACCATCGCGATGCCCGCACGCTCGGCGTCACGCGGGCTCGCCAGCGTTACCGCCGCGCCGGCCACCTCGATGCCCCCCTCGTCGGGCCGATGAAGCCCCTGGAGCATCTTGACGAGCGTGCTCTTGCCCGCGCCATTCTCGCCCATCAGCGCGTGGACCTCGCCGGGACAAAGCGTCAAATCGATGCCACGGCACGCCCACACGTCGCCGAACTGCTTGCCCACGCCGATCAGGCGCGCGGCAGGCGTAGCGGATACCTCCCGCATCGGGCGGCTCAGCCCTTCCATTGCAGGATGTAGAGGCCCGCATTGTAATCGGTGATGTAGATCAGCCCGTCCTTCTGCACGTTGACGTCGCAGGTATGGATCACCTGATGGCGCGCCGGGCGCGGATCGACCCATTGTTCGGGCGCGCTCGGCACGAAATAGCCGATCTCGGCCGGGCGGAACTGGTCGCGGATATCGAACACGCGCACGCCCGCATTCTGATAGGTCGCGAACACGATGTCCGAGCTCTGAAAGCCCTCCGGCCGGTTCTCGTGCAGGTTATGCGGGCCGAAATGGCCGCCTTTGGCGACATAATCCTGATCGGAAGGTGTCGGGAAGGTCGCGATCGTCACCGGGTTTTCTGGCGCGCGGATGTCGACCATCCACGTATATTTCTGCTCCTCCTGATCACGGTCGAGGGTTGCCTCATCCGCCACCACGCACAGCCCGCGATCGAGCAGCGGTAGCGCACTGTGCGTGCCGCTCGGATAGGGCGGCGACCAGCTGGTCCGCGAGATGAACTTGGGCGCGCTTTTGTCGGCGATGTCGAGCAGCACCAGCCCGCCGTCGCGCCACGCGCCGTAAGCGATATCGCCCGCCACCAGCGCGTGATGCAGCGCCACCCGGCCCGGCAGCGTCATCGTCTCGCCGTCTGCGGCATGCATTCCCGGCAGCGCCCATTGCGAGACAATTCTGGGCCGGGCCGGATCGTGCATGTCGATGATGATGAAGACGTGATCGGTGTACCCGTCGAGCAAGGCGGAGGCGTAAGCATAGTCGCCGCCGGTCCACCAGATCCGGTGGAGTCCCAGCCCCTCGACCTCCATGAAGCCGATCGCGCGCGGATTGGCCGGATCGGACACATCATAAACGCGCATTCCCGCGCTATAATCGTCGCCCCGCTTCCCGAACTTGCTGGAATGTACGCCTTCGATCGAGTGCCCGTAATATTCGCTCTCGTCGACATAGACCGAGTAAAAATTGAACTCCTCGACCACCAGAAGAATGTCGTTAGCGGTCTGGCAGTGGACCGACCACGAGCGCGGATGGGTCGGCAGGAAGTTTACCGGGCGCGGATGGCGCGGATCGCGCACGTCGATCACGCTCACCCCGCCACTGAACACGTGGCTGACATAGGCATGGCCGCGATGGATCATGCACTGGATGCCGTCGGCGCGCCCCCCCTGATCGGTGCGGCCGACGAATTCGATATTCTTCGCCGCGTCGAACAGCTTGCTCATATCCCATTATCCTTCATTCGGCGGTCCATCCGCCATCGACGACTAGGCTCGTGCCGGTGATGAGTGCGGATGCATCCGAGGCAAGGAACAGGATCGCGCCCATCAGATCCTCGACCTGGCCGAGCCGCCCCAGCTTGATCTTGGCCAGCACGCTGGCCTTGAAAGTCGCGTCTTCGAAATAGGGCCGGGTCAGCGGGGTTTCGATGAAGGTCGGCGCGATCGTGTTGGAGCGGATGGCATGGGCGGCGAGATCGAGCGCGAAGGCCTTGTTCATGCCCTCCAGCGCCCATTTGCTGGCGCAATATATCGAGCGGTTCGGCCCGCCGACATGGCCCATCTGGCTTCCCATGTGGATCAGCGAGCCGTGCACGCCTTCGGCGATCATGCGGCGCACACACGCCTGCGCGACGAAGAAGGCCGCTTTCAGGTTGAGATCGAGCACAGCATCGTAATCGGCAGGGGTGACGTCCCACATCGGCTTGGGGCGGTTGGTGCCGGCGTTGTTGACCAACACATGGAACGCGGGCCCTTCGTCGAAGAACCGGGCGACGGCGGCGAGATCGCTCACGTCGAGCCGCACCGCATCCGCTTGACCGCCCGCCGCCCGAATCGCCTGCGCGCCCGCCTCGATCTCGTCACCGGAGCGCGCGACGAGCGTC
>NZ_CAHJXD010000271.1 GCF_903644055.1 Sphingomonas bacterium
GCCGTCTGCGCCAAAGCGGGCCCGAAGGCGATCATCGAGACGCCGCAAAACGCCGCGGAACCGAACTTCTTCATGCTTACCCCTCCTGATGCGCCGATCCGGGACATTTCCCGCAATCGGCTTGTTCGCTTCGGAATCAGGAGCCCTCCGGCACCCTGCGAGGCGCTCTTTAATGAGGAAATGACGTATCATCAACTCTGTTTCGCGCCTGTGATCGAGACGAATTCGTCTTTGTCGGTACGATCGGCCGAGGGTGGGTGGCGCCGGCATGGTTTCAGCGGGCGCAGTTTCAATTTGACGTTTCTTCATCGGCGAATAGGCTGAGACGGTCCAGCCTGGGAGATGACATGGCGCGCTCGTCGAATATCGTGGTGGGAAAGGATGGCCAGCCGCTCGGCAATAAGGGAATGGACACGCGGCGATCGCTGATCGAGGCGGCCCGTCGCCTCATGCATCGCGTATCGCCCTTCCAGATCACGGCAACCGCGATCAGCAAGGAGGCCAATACCGCGCCGGCGACCTTCTACGTCTACTTCAACGGCGTAGAGGACGTTCTCTGGGCATTATGTGATCTGGTGACCGAGGATACCGCGCATCTCTTCCTCGATCCCGCCTTCCTGCGCCGCCCGGATCGCCTCGAGATCGATGCGCTGGACCTGGTGAAGGGCTACAGCGCGATCTGGAGCAAGCACTCGGTCATCCTGTCCTACCGGAACCTGGAGGCGGACAGGGGAAACGGACGCTTCAACCTGCTGCTCACCCGCACCGGCCTGCCGATCATGCAGGGGCTTTGCGACCGGATCCTCAAGGCGGCGCCGGCGGATCGGCCGATTCGACCGCGCGACGCCAATGCGGAGGCGGTCGTGATCGTCGCGGCGATGGACCGCCTGTCCGCGGCGGTCCTGCTCTATCCGGAGCAGAGCGTGATGCCGGGCGTGCTGCACGAAGCGGTCGCCCGCATGATCGTGCGGTCGCTCCGCTATCCGATCGTCGAGGGGATCCCGTCGGGCGAACGGTGAGCGGGTTTGCCGGACCCGCTAGACCGTTGCGACCGGCGTGGCCGGCGAGCCCACCGCGCCCGGCAGCCGGAGCGGCGGCGCGGTCAGCAGGAAGGCGTGGCGGCCGACCGATCCTAGATGGCGCGCCAGATCGCTCAGCCACCAGAGTTCGCCCAGATGGATGCCGAGCTTGAACAGGCAGCGGTCGTGGAGCGGCAGCAAGCCGTTCGGGCCGGCGGCCGCGAGCGCAGGGTCGAAACTTTCGACCGCCTGATTGTCGGCGATCAGCGCGACGATCCCACTTTTCTCGATCCAGTCGAGCAGCCGTCCGTCCGACCCGTCGAGCGCGGCGCCGGTCTTGTGCAGCACCTCCCCGTCGGGCGAGCGGCCCATCGCCATCAGCGCGTCGCCGTAGCCGGTGTGCAGCAGGAGGAAGTCGCCGGGTCGCACCTCGACGCGCTGCGTGGCGATCGCCTGCATCAGCTTGTCATAGCCGACCAATGTCCGCCCGGTGCCGAATTGCCGGGCGAGATCGACGAGCACGCCGCGGCCCTGCACGCCGGTGATCGCCATGTTCTCGATGCCCAGCGCCTTTGCGCGCGGCCCGCCTTCGACATCCGGGCCGATCATATGCTCGCCGGCACGGAAGCCGTTGTAATAGAATGGTTTCATCTCGCCGCCGTCGTCCACGTCGAACATCCGGCCCCAATGCGCGAGCGAATCCCACTGCGTGGAATATTGCAGCCACATGGTGACGCCGTCGTCGCAGCAGACGTCGGTCTCGGTCAGCGAGAAATTGTACATCTGGTGACCACCCAGGCAGCTCGCGAAGAGCTTCGGCCCCTTGCGCGGCGCGTCCTCCGCCTCGCCGCCGGGATAGTCGAGCGGCAGGCTGAGCACGAAGGCCCGGCCCTCCTTCACCTCGCCGACGGCGGCCAGCCGTATCTCCGGCGTGATGCCGTTCAGCCGACCGACCTGGTCGTCGGCGCCATAATCGCCCCAGTTCGATCCCTCGGGCCGGCGCGTCCAGCGGCGCGTGATGGTCTGCGCGGTCAATGGTAGGTGCGCCCGCCATCGACCGGCAGGACGATGCCGGTGACGTAGGACGAATCGTCACAGCTCAGGAACAGCACCCCCTTCGCGATCTCGATCGGCTCGGCGATCCGGCGCAGCGCATATTGCTGCACGAACGGTGCCTGGGTCGGATCGGGATAATCCTTGAACAGGAAGGATGCCATCGGTGTGTTGGTGAGCCCCGGCGCCAGCGCGTTGACGCGGATCCTCGGCGCGACCTCGCAGGCGAGGCTCTTGCTGAACGCGATCAGCCCGCCCTTGGTGGCCGCATAGGCGGTATTGTTCGGCGTATTGGGCAGGATGCCCTGCCCGGACGCGATATTGACGATCGTCGCGCTCTCGGCCTCACGCATGTAGGGCAAGGCGGTGCGGCAGAGAATATAGGGCGCGGTAAGGTTCACCGCGACGAAGCGGCCCAGGATCTCGTCGGTCATCTGCTCGATCGGCCCCCCCTTGGAATAGGCGGCGCAGTTCACGATACCGTCGATCCCGCCCATCGCCTCGGCGGCGCGGACGACTGCGGCCTCGATCGCCGCGCCGTCGGCGAGATCGAGCGGTATGGCCGCGGCGTCGAGGCCGGTGGCCACCTCGGCGAGCGCCTCCTCGCTGAGGTCGATCAGGGCGAGCTTGGCCCCCTCCGCATGGAACAGCCGGGCGATCTCCTTGCCGATGCCGGAGGCGGCTCCCGTCACGATCACGCGCCGCCCGGCCATCTTGCCGCTCGCACTCTCCGCCATCATTCCCTCCTCGTCCGTTTATGAAGGGCTACCATATTCCGCTTCCCGCGCAACCCGCGCGTGGCCGCCGGTCCGCGTCGCATGAAGCTTTGTCATCTGCGGTCAAGACAGGCCGAATCCTCTTCGCGCAATCCTATAGCTGAGTCGTGAGAGGATGCTATAATGGGTCATTACAAGCTGGTGGTGCTCACCAATCCGGTCGACGGTCGGGAGCAGGATTACAACGACTGGTACGACAACCAGCATCTCGCCGATGTCGTCGCGGTCCCAGGCTACCGATCCGCCCAGCGGTTTCGGCTTCGCAACCCGATGGGCTATGACCATGCCCATCGTTACCTCGCGCTTTACGAGATCGAGACCGACGATCCAGACGCGGCGATCGAGGCTCTTCTGGCGCGGCGCGGCACGGAACTGATGGCGGTATCCGACGCGCTCGACCAGGACACGGCGGTTGCCGGCTTGTTCGAGTCGTGCTCGCCGGTAGTGACGACCAAGAACGCCTGAGAGACCGTTTGGGAAAGCAGGTTCCAGCTCTGGAAAGCGCTCCACCGCGCTTTCTCAAACGGTCTCAGCGCGTGCGAAGCGGAGCGCCCTGCCGGTCAGGCCTTCTCGGCCCGCGTCTCCTTGAGCCAGCTATTGAAGGACGTGAACAGCGCGGTGATCGTCTTCGGCTTATGGCCCAGTCGCGCTCTCCTCGTTGGGGCGCTTCGGGACGCCTCAGTCTTCCGCCAGCAATTCGATCAGATTGCCGTCCGGATCGAGGAAGTAGACAGACTGGCCGCGCACGCCCCGGCTCGACGTCCGCGGCACCGGGCCCTCCCGCAGCGGCACCCCCGCCTCGGCAAGCATCGCCTTGGCGCTGGCGATGTCGCCGCCCCAGCGGAAGCAGAGATCGGCCGATCCGGGAGTGGGCAGCCGCGCGACGAGATCGATGCCGTTGCCCTGTCGATGCACGTTGAGCATGGCCCCGCCGATGCGTATGCCGCGCACCGCCGTGCGGCCGTCGATCTTGTGATCCATGAACACGTCGGCATCGAGAACGCGCGTGTAGAAGGCGCAGGTCTCGTCGATGTCGGCCACGGTGATGGCGACATGGTCAATGCCCGTCACGGCCGATCGCGTCGCGATGGTATCTCCGGTCATCCCCGCCCACATCTTCATGGTCTGACGGCAGGCTGCGCCCTCCCCAATGTGAAGACAATCGGCCGCGTTTTCGCCTTTCCGCCATATCTGCATGAAAGCGCCGCGTCTGCCGGGCGCGGTCATGCGCGGCGGGGGCGGACCTGATAGCATATCGGGATGCAGCCTCTGATCATCGAACTCGCGATGAACGGCGAGACCAGGCCATCGCGCAACCCGCATGTTTCGCGCAGTCCGAACGCCATCGCCGACGAGGCGATCGCCTGCATCGATCTCGGCGCGGCGCTGGTTCACAACCACAGCGACGATCCCATGCTGGTCGGCGAGGCGGCGGCGGCGCGCTATTCCGAGGGATGGACGCCGATCCTCGCCGCGCATCCGGACGCGATCCTCTGCCCCACCAACACCGGCGCGCGCGATCCGGCCGAGCGGCTTGCCCATCTCGCTCCCTGCGCGAAGGCCGGCGCGCGGATGGCGGCGATCGACACCGGCAGCATGAACATGCCGCTTTCGGGCGGCGGTGTCGGCCAGGCCCGGATGCTCAGCTACGTCAACGATTTCGATCGCATCGCGACGATCCTCGCGGCGATGCGCGAGGCCGGGCTCGCCGCCTCGATCGGCATCTACGAGCCCGGCTTTCTGCGCGCCGCGATCGCTTTCCACCGCGCCGGGCTGCTACCGCCGGGCAGCTTCGCGAAGCTCTATTTCTTCGGCGGCGCCAATTACCACGACGCGACCCCGTGCATCGGCTTCGGCCTCTCGCCCAGCGCCGCCGCGCTCGACGCCTATCTCGATATCATCGGCGGCAGCGGCCTGCCCTGGGCGGCGGCGGTGGTCGGCGGCTGCGTGGTCGACAGCGGCATGGCCGCGCTCGCCATTGCGCGCGGCGGGCATGTCCGCGTCGGGCTAGAGGATCATGCCGGGCCGCGGACGCCCACCAATGCCGAGCTGATCGCCGAGATCGCAGGCCTCGCGCGCGTCGCCTGCCGGCCGCTGGCGACACCTGCTCAGGCGGCGAAACTGCTCGGCATGTCGCCGGCGGGTCGACAGGTCCGCGGCGTGGGAACAGCCTCACCGAAATCATGAAGGAGATGATCGCGGCCGGCCGATTCCTCCACGTGATACAGCTCGACACCTTCTGCCCGACCGGCGCGCGGACGCCCGAACCGGAAACGGCGGAACAGGATCAGGCGTAGCTGCTGCCGCCGTCGATCACCATCTGGGCGCCGGTCATGAACCGGGCCTCGTCGCTGGCGAGATAGACCGCCGCGGCGGCGATGTCGGAAGGCCGGCCGGTGAGGTGCAGGGCGTTGGCCTGCTCGATCCGCTCCCGGGTCTCCCGATCGGCCATGAAGCCCTCCGTCATCGGCGTGTCGATAATGCCCGGGCAGATCGCGTTGACGCGGATCGGTGCGATCTCCTCGGCAAGGCATTTGGTCAGCATCAGCAGCCCGCCCTTCGACGCCGCATAGGCGCTGGTGCCGGGCGAGGGCCGGATCGCGCTGAGCGAGGCGATGTTGACGATGCTCGGCCCCGCGCCCCGCCGCAGCGCGGCGAGCGCGGCCTTGCAGACCAACGCCGGCCCGCGCAGATTGATCTCGAACAGGAGCTGCCACTGATCGATATCGAGGCTTTCGAACGGCTGGCGGAAGAGGATGCCGGCGGCGTTGACCACCGTATCGAGCCCGCCGAGCGTTGCGATCGCCGACGACACCGACGCCTCGATCGCCGCCGGATCGCGCACGTCGCAGCGCAGCCCTTCGGCTCCCAGCCCGGCCGCCGTAGCGGCCACGCCGTCCCCGTCGATGTCGAGCAGCACGAGCGTCGCGCCCTCGCCGTGAAATTGCCGCGCGATCTCGCGCCCGATTCCGCTCGCGGCTCCCGTGACGAGCGCGCGCTTGCCCACGAGCCGCCCGCTCATGCCGCGCACGACAGGACAGGGGCGGGCGCCGTCGATCATATCGCCGCCGTGGATCAGGATATCGTTCATCCCACTCTCCCATAAGTCCTTGCGGATGGATTAATCGATCGACCGTCGAGCCGCTTGATGCCTCGCGACTGGGACAGGCCCTGCCGCGACAGGATCGATCTCGCGGATCAGAGCGCGCGCGCGATCACCATGCGCTGGATATCGGACGTGCCTTCATAGATCTGACAGACGCGCACGTCGCGGTAGATCTTGGCGACGCCGAATTCCTCCAGATAGCCATAGCCGCCGAGCGTCTGGATCGCGCCCGAGCACACCGCCTCCGCCGTCTCCGAGGCGACCAGCTTGGCCATCGACGCCTCCTTGAGGCAAGGCAGGCCGACATCCTTGATGCTTGCCGCGTGGAGCGCCAATTGCCGTGCCGCCTCCAGTCGCGCGGCGAGATCGGCGAGGCGGAAGCCGACCGCCTGGTGCTCGATGATCGGCCGGCCCATCGACGAACGCTCACGCGCGTAACCGATCGCGATCTCCAGCGCCGCCTGCGCCATGCCGACGCACTGCGCGGCGATGCCGATGCGGCCCGCCTCCAGATTGGAGAGCGCGATCGAGTAGCCACGCCCCTCCGGCCCGAGCAGCGCGTCGTCCGGCACAACGCAATTGTCGAAGCGCAGCGCGCAGGTGTCCGACGCGCCCTGCCCCAGCTTATGCTCGACCTTGTCGACCGTGTAACCGGGCGTGTCGGTGGGCACGAGGAAGGCCGAGACGCCCTTCTTGCCTGCCGCCGGATCGGTGACGGCGATCACCATCGCGACCCCCGCGATCCGTCCCGACGTGATGAACTGCTTGGCGCCGTCGATCCGCCAGCCGCCCGCCACCTTCGTCGCGCGGGTGCGGATCGCCGAGGCTTCCGAACCCGCGTCGGTTTCGGTCAGCGCAAAGGCGCCGATGCAGCGGCCGGCGATCAGCTCGGGCAGCCAGCGCGCCTGCTGCGTCGCGCTGCCGTCCTTGATCAAGCCCGAGACCATGATCGAGTTCTGGATCGAAACGACCGTCGAAAGCGCGCCGTCGCCGGCCGCGATCTCGATCAGCGAGAGCGCGTAGGAAACATAATCCGCGCCCGCGCCTCCCAGCGCCTCGGGTGCGGTCATGCCCATGAGGCCGAGGCCCGCAATCTCCTCGAACAGCCCGTCCGGATATCCGCCAGCCGCCTCGAACGCGGCGGAACGCGGACGCAGCTCGGCCTGCGCCCAGTCGCGCACCGCGTCACGGATCGCCGCCTGCGTGTCGGTGAGCAGCATCAGACGCGCCCTGTGACCGGGATGAGCGCGCCGGTGATCGCGGATGCCTTGTCGGACAGCAGGAAGGCGATCACGCCGGCCAGCGCTTCCGGCGTCACCCAGCGGCTGAACTCGGCGTCCGGCATGTCGGCGCGGTTGACGGGCGTGTCGATGATCGAGGGCAGCACCGCGTTCACCCGCACGCCCTTGTCCTTATACTCCTCGGCCAGCGCCTCGGTGAGCCGCATCACGCCGGCCTTGCTGGCCGCATAGGCGCCCATGCCGTGCGCCGCCCTGACCGCGCCCGCCGCGCCGACATTGACGATCGCGCCGCCGCCTTGCGCGAGGCCGGCAAGCGCCGCCTTGCTGCTGTTGAGCGTGGTCCGGACGTTCATCTTGTAAAGCAGGTCCCAGGTATCGACGCTGCCGCCGGTGACATCCTCCCAGCGGAAGCCGCCGGCGATGTTGGCGAGGCCGGCGAGCGGGCCGTGCTCGGCGACGATCCCTGCATAAGCCGCCTCGGTCGCGCCCGCGTCGGTCAGGTCCACGCCGCCGACCGAGGCCGCCTGCCCGACGCCGCCGATATCCTTGGCGACGTCGACGGCGATCACCTTCGCCCCGCCTTGCGCCAGTTCCGCCACGACCGCGCGACCAAGCACCCCCGCTGCGCCCGTGACGATGATGCTCTCCGCCATGTCCTCGTTCCCTTCGTCAATCCGCCTAGAGCGCCTCGATGATGGTGGCGTTGGCGATGCCGCCGCCCTCGCACATGGTCTGCAACCCCCAGCGCTTGCCCCGCGCCTTCAGCGCATGGACCAGCGTCGCCATCAGCTTGGTTCCCGAAGCGCCGAGCGGATGCCCGAGGGCGATCGCGCCGCCGTTGACGTTGAGCTTGGCCGAATCGGCGCCGAGCGCCGTCAGCCAGGCCATCGGGATGGCGGCGAAGGCCTCGTTCACCTCGAACAGATCGATGTCGTCGAGTTTCATTCCGGCCCGCGCCAGCGCCTTGCGGGTAGCGGGAATGGGCTCCTCCAGCATGATCACCGGATCGCCCGCCGTCACCGCCAGCGTGTGGACGCGCGCAACCGGGGTGAGGTTGAAACGCTTGAGCGCGGCCTCGCTGACCACCAGCGCGCCGGACGCGCCGTCGGTCGTCTGGCTGGCGTTGGCGGCGGTGATGGTGCCGCCCTCCTCCAGCGTCTTGACCGCGGCCATCGCCTCTATCGTGCCGCCGCGCCGCACGCCGTCGTCGGTGTCGAACGTGCCTTCGGGCGTCTCGACGGGCACGATCTCGGCCTTGAAGGCGCCGCTGTCGATCGCCGCCGCCGCCTTCGCGTGGCTGGCGAGGGCGTAGGTGTCCATGTCCTCGCGGCTGAAGCCGTATTTGTCGGCGATTGCCTGGGCGCCGTGGAACTGGCTGAACTCGGCCACGCCGTAGCGGTTCTGGATGCTCTTCGGCCACGGCCCGACGCCGAGGCCGGCCTGCCCGTGCAGCGTGTAGTTGGATCCCATCGGCACCCGCGTCATGCTCTCGGCGCCGGCCGCGATGATCATGTCCTGCGTGCCGGACATGATCGCCTGCGCCGCAAAATGCAGGGCCTGCTGGGAAGAGCCGCACTGGCGATCGATGGTGACGGCCGGCACGCTATCCGGCAGCCGCGATGCGAGCACGAGATTGCGGCCGAACGCGAAGGCCTGCTCGCCCGCCTGGCTGACGCAGCCGACGATGACATCCTCGATCTCCGCCGGATCGATGCCGGTGCGATCGACCAGGGCGTTCAGGATCGTCGCGCCGAGATCGGCGGGATGAACATCGATCAGGCCGCCCTTGCGTGCCCGCCCGCCGGCGGTGCGGAGCGATTCGACGATATAGGCTTCGGCCACGGGATCAGGCTCCTCTGAAATCGGGGGTGCGCTTGGCGAGGAAGGCGGCGAGCCCCTCGCGCGCCTCGCCGGCGCCGGCGGCCGCCATCGAGCGCAGCTCGCGATCGAGCTGGGCCTCGAAGCCGGTCTCGAAACTCTGCGAGAGCAGCGACCGCGCCGCGCCCAGCGCCGCGACCGGCGC
>NZ_CAHJXD010000272.1 GCF_903644055.1 Sphingomonas bacterium
CCACGCGACATCGAACAGATCCTTGACGCCATAGGGAACCCCGGCGAGCGGCCCCGGATCGCGCCCGGCGGCGACCTGCGCATCGACCTGCGCGGCTTCGGCCAGGCCGCGTTCGGCGAGCAGCCGCGTGGCGGCGTTGATCGCGCCGTTGCCCGCAGCGATCCTGTCGAGCGCGGCGCGCGCCACATCGACGGCGCTAACCTTTCCTTCCCGCACCGCGCCTGCGATCGCCGCGATCGATCGCGTCACGCCCCATCCTCGCGCAGCGTCGCCCAATGCCGCTCCAGCAGGCGCACGTTCGCGGCCACGCCGGGGCCGCAGGCTTCGGGCACGGGCATGCCGAGCGCCGCCTCGGTCTGACGCACGATCGCGGCATCGTCATCCGCATCGCGCGGCGGCAGGAAGCTGGGGTCGGCCATCGCGCCATCCTAGCCGGGCTTTCGGCAAGGGCAACGCGCCCCGCCTGTCGCAAAGCCGTAACCGAAGCGTGGAAAGATCGCCGATAGCCCGCGTTTCCGGTCAGGGGCGCGGCAAGGGGGATTATCGAATGATCGGCTTCAACCGGCGCGAACTCATCGCCGCACCCGCGCTGCTGTCGCTCGCCGCGCGCGCCGGGGCGATCGGTTCGGACGATCCCTTCACGCTCGGCGTCGCCTCGGGCGATCCCGGCCCCGATGGCATGGTGCTGTGGACCCGGCTGGCGCCGCGCCCGATGGAGGGTGACGGCGGAATGCCCGCGCGGCCGGTGCCGGTGCGATGGGAGCTCGCCGCCGATCCGCAATTCGCGCGCATCCTGCGGCATGGGCAGGCGATGGCGACGCCGTTCTGGGGGCATTCGGTGCATGTCGAGGTCGCCGGCCTCGCGCCCGCCCGCCCTTATTGGTATCGCTTCATCGCGGGTGGCGTCGCGAGCCCGGTCGGCCGCACGCGCACCGCGCCCGCGCCCGGCGCGCCCGTCGATCACGCGCGCTTCTGCTATGCCTCGTGCCAGAATTGGGAGGTCGGCTATTATTCCGCCTACCGCCATATGGTCGCCGAAGAGCCCGACCTGATCCTGTTCCTCGGCGACTATATCTACGAAGCCGCGCCCAAGCCCGGCCAGCTTCGCCGCCACGCCAATCCCGAGCCCAAAGACGTCGCGGGCTACCGCATCCGCTACGCCCAATATAAAGGCGATCCGCTGCTGCAGGCCGCGCACCACGCCGCCCCCTGGGTCGTGACGTGGGACGATCACGAGGTCGCCAACGATTATGCCGACGCGCTCGACGAGATGAACGGCGATCCCGCGGCGTTTCTCAAGCGCCGCGCCGCCGCCTATCATGTTTATTATGAGCATATGCCGCTGCGGGCCCATTCCCGTCCCGGCGCGGACGGCGGCCTGCGGCTCTATCGCACGCTCGATTGGGGCGCGCTCGCGCAAATCCAGGTGATCGACGATCGCCAGTTTCGCGATCCTCGCGCCTGCCAGCCGCCCGAATTGCTCGCCGAGCACAGGAAATATCTCAGCCTCGTTCCCGATTGCCCCGAGCTTCACGATCCGCGCCGCAGCATGCTGGGCGCGGCGCAGGAGCGCTGGCTCTCCGATCGGCTGGGGCGCACGCGCGCGCGCTGGAACATACTCGCGCAGCAGACGGTGATGTCGAGCCTGCGCCGCGTCGATCCCGATCATCGGGACGGTCCGCCGCTTTTCTCGACCGACGTCTGGGCAGGCTATCCGGCGGCGCGCGATCGCATCGTGCGCCGCTGGGCAGACGCGGGCACGCCCAATCCGATCGCGATCGGCGGCGATATCCACAGCTTCCTCGCCGCCGATCTGCGCCTCACTCCCGATGGTCCGCCGGTCGGCGCGGAGTTCGTCGGCGGATCGATCAGCTCGCTGTTCCACGATCCTTTCCTCAAGCAGGAGGCCGCGCGCAGCGGCGTTGCCTTCGCCGAAAATGAAGTGCGGGGGTACGGCCGCGTCGATCTCACGCGCGATGCCTGCACCGTCAGCTTCCGCGCGGTCCGCGACGCGACCAGGCCAGAGTCCGGCATATACGATCTCAAACGCTTCACGATCGAGGCGGGGCGTCCGGGGATCGCCTGAGGGGCGCCTTCCTTGACCAGGCGGGGCGACCGCTTACAGCCGGCCCGACAACCGCCGCGCTTCCACGGAGCCCGAACCATGCTTGCGCTCGTCCGCCGGATCGTCACGCTCGCCGCCGCGATCGGCCTCGGCGCGCCGGCGCTCGCCGCTGATGCGCAGGTCGCCGTCGCCGCCAACTTCACCGAACCCGCCAGGGAGATCGCCGCCGGTTTCGCCAGGGCGACGGGGCATCGCGCCATCCTCTCGTTCGGCGCGTCGGGGGCTTTCTACACGCAGATCGCGCACGGCGCGCCGTTCGAGGTCTTCCTCTCCGCCGATGCCGATCGCCCGCAACAGGCCGAGAAGAACGGCCTCGCCGTCCCCGGCAGCCGCTTCACCTACGCGGTCGGCCGGCTGGTGCTCTACTCGACCAATCCGGTGCTGATCGACGATCGCGGCATCGTGCTGAAGCGCGGCATCTTCGACAAGATCGCCATCGCCGATCCCACCGCCGCGCCTTACGGCCTTGCCGCGTTGCAGACGATAAATGCGCTCGGTCTCGGGCCGGCGCTCGCGGGCAGGATCGTCAGGGGCAGCTCGATCACGCAGGCCTATCAGTTCGTCCGGAGCGGCGCCGCGTCGATGGGCTTCGTCGCGCTCAGCCAGGTCATCAAGGTGCCCGGCGGATCGCGCTGGCTGGTGCCCGCCCGGCTGCACGCGCCGATCGCGCAGCAGGCGGTGCTGCTCCGCACCGGCGCCGTGAACCCCGCCGCGATCGCCTTCGTCGCTTATCTGCGGAGCGGCCCCGCGCGCGCGATCATCGATCGCTACGGCTATGAGGTGCGATGAGGCGCGCGGCGGCGGCTGAGCGATGACCGAGACGCCGCTCTGGCTGGTGATCGCGACCACGCTGGAGCTGGCGCTCGTCACCACGATCCTGCTGCTGCTGATCGCCACGCCGCTCGCCTGGTGGCTGGCGCGCTCGCGGCGGTGGTGGAAGGAGCTGATCGGCGCGGCGGCGGCGATGCCGCTCGTGCTGCCGCCGACGGTGATCGGTTTCTACGTGCTCGTGGCGCTCGGCCCGCAGAGCCCGCTGATGGCGCCGCTCCACGCCTTCGGGGTCCGCACGCTCGCCTTCACCTTCACGGGCCTGGTGATCGGCTCGCTGTTCTATTCGCTGCCGTTCGCGGTCCAGCCGCTGCGCACCGCCTTCGAAAGCATCGGCGCGCGTCCGCTGGAGGTGGCGGCGACGTTGGGGGCGGGTCCGCTCGACCGTTTCTTCAGCGTGGCGCTGCCGCTCGCGCGGCGCGGCTTCGTCTCGGCGGCGATCCTCGTCTTCGCGCACACCGTCGGCGAATTCGGCGTCGTGCTGATGATCGGCGGCGCGATCCCCGGCCGTACCGAAGTGCTCTCGACGCGGATCTACCAGCTCGTCGAAAGCCTGCAATTCGGGGCGGCGCACCGCATCGCCGCCGGGCTGGTCGCCTTCGCCTTTTTCGCGCTGCTGGCTTTGCTCCTCGTCGAACGCCGGATCGGGAACATCCGGCCGTGAGCGCCACGCTGAGCGTCCGCCTCCACGGCAGGATCGGCGCGCTCGATCTCGATGCGCATTTCACCGCGCCGCCCGGCGTCACCGCGCTCTTCGGCGCTTCCGGATCGGGCAAGACAAGTCTGCTGCGCGCGATCGCCGGGTTGGATCGGGTGCATGGCGAGGTGCGGATCGGCGACGATCCCTGGCAGGAGGGGGACGTCTTTCGCGCCCCGCACCGCCGCCGCATCGGCTTCGTGTTCCAGGGCGCCAACCTGCTGCCCCACCACGACGTCCGCGCCAACCTCGCTTATGCCGCGCGCCGCGCCGCCGATCCCCTGCCGATCGAAGAGATCGCCGCGCGAACCGGGATCGATCATCTGCTCGATCGTCCCGCCGCCAGGCTTTCCGGCGGCGAATCCCAGCGGATCGCGATCGCCCGGGCGCTGCTCATCCGCCCCAGGCTGCTGCTGCTGGACGAACCGCTGTCGGCGCTCGATCGCGAGGCCAAGGCGGAGCTGATCGCCTATCTCGCCGCGCTCCTCCCCAGCCTCGCCATCCCCGTGATCCTCGTCACCCACGATCACGCCGAAGCAGCGCTGCTGACCGACCGGAGCCTTGCCATCGTCGATGGCCGCATCCGATCGATCGAGTGACAGGCGCATCGGCTTTCCGCACCAACGCCAGGATCCGGTTCCCGGAGGCTATCCTGTTGACGATGAACTCGTCACCCCGGCCTTGAGCCGGGGTCCCGCTGCCTGCCGACGGTGAGGAGAAGCGGGACCCCGGCTCAAGGCCGGGGTGACGGGTCAGCTTGAACAGGACACCCTAATCGTGACGCGCTTCCCGGATGCCTGCTCGCTCGCGGTGCGTCTATCGGTCGGTTGCGTCTCGTGGTTCTGCGAAGGATGATTCATCGCCTTTCTGGCCTCGACAGAGTGACGAAGCGTAGCGTTTCGCGGTCATCGTCGCCGCTTACGTCAAACGCCTCATGTCGGGCAGGCGATACGATCCTCCAATCTGCAACACGATGATGCCGACCTTGAGGGGGTCGGCGCGCGGGGAGGGTGCCTCCGGAGGCGGGGGCGGCTTCGAAGAGCCAGGGGGCGATGATGGCAGGGCAAATTTCTATGGCTCAGAACTCGACCGTCAGCGCTGGATCGCCCGGCAGTCCGCAGCCGGCGCCCGCTTATCCCAACGGCAATCCTGCCGCGGGGTTCAACCCGCCCGGTGTCCGCAACACCGACAGCGCCATACCGCTCCGCCGCAAGAAACCGGTGATCCACGATTACGCCTGCGATGGCCCGGCGCCGGGAAATCTTATCCTGCGCTGGACCTATGGGTCCAACGTCCCCGCCAAGAATCGCGATCCGCGGGTCCAGGTGGTGCAGTATAACGAGGATAGCTTCGTCCTCCGCCAGAACGTCTGCGTCCACTGGGAAGCGCCGTTCACTTATTTGCTGTTCGGCAACAAAGGGGCGTTGCTTATCGATAGCGGCGCAACCGCCGATGCGGACCATTATCCGCTGCGCGCGACGGTCGATGCGATCATCGCGCGTTGGGGGCAGGCACGGGGGCGGAGCAAAATTCCCCTGACGATCGCGCTGACGTCCGGTGAGGATGTCGCGCAGAATCAGGGGCTGACGCAATTCGCGGGACGCGCGGATACCACCATCGTGCCCAGGCCGCTCGAAGTGATGAAGCGCTTCTACGGTTTTGGACGAAGCTGGCCGTCCGGTACGGGCAGGATCGATCTGGGTAACAGGGTGATCGAGGTGATCCCCACCCCCGGCACGCACGAGGACGGGGTGAGTTTCTACGATCCCTATGGCGATCTCCTCTTCACCGGCGACTTTCTGTTCCCGGGAAAGATCAACATCGGCAACGACAAGGATTTCATCGCGTCGCTGGAGCGGCTCAAGGCTTTTGCCGGAAACCGGTCGGTGAAGTGGATTCTCGGCGGCCATATCGAGATGATGTTCGTACCCGGAAAATTCTATCCGCGCTTCCGGACCTACAAACCCTATGAGCGCCTGCTGGAGATGACGCCCGCCCTGATCGACGAGGCGCTCCGCTATGCCCGCGCCGTGCAGGGTAAGGACATGATGCTCATCCGGCCCGATTTCGTGCTCTTCAACGGGGTCAGCCCCGATCAGCGGACCGAGGTCTGGCCCGAGGGCGTGCCCAACATCGATCCGCCCCGTCCCTTCTGACGATAAGGAGAGCATCCGTGGATCGTCGTACCTTCCTCACCTATAATGCCGTGGCGGCGGCCATCCCGCTTTCCGGCGCCGCGCTCGCCGGCCTGGCCGATGCGGCATCGGCGGCGGTCCGGCCGATGCCGATCGATTTCAAGAGCAATCTTCCCGCCGCGGGCAGCTTCCCCAGCAAGTGGAACTGCGGTTCGCCATCGTGCATGGACAACACCGACCCGCCGGTACAGGTCCACTGGTATAATCCGCACACGGCGATCCTGCGGCAGAACAAGGCCTACAGCTACGAGGCGCCCTTCGCTCCGCTCTATTTCGGCAACGATCGCGTACTGCTGCTGGACGAGGGCTTCGTGCAGCTACGCAACGATTGGGATTTGCGCGGTGTCGTCGACCAGTGCATCGAAGACTGGTGCCGCCGCAACGGCCGCGATGCCGCCAGCCTCGAGCTGCTGGTGGCATTCAGCCATCTCCACGTCGATCACTTTGCCGCCACCAACCAGTTCGCGGATCGCCCCAATACACGCTATATGGGTCTGACCCACGAAGAGATGGTCGGCTTCTGGGGGATGACCAACTTTCCGGAAGAACGGGTGACGCTGGATCTGGGCGGCCGTGACATCCTGATCTGGGGTTCTCCCGGTCACACCGTCTCGGAGTTCGCCTATTACGACAGCTATACGCAGATTCTCTACAGCGGTGACATGTTCTATCGCGGCCGCTGCTATATCACCTTCTGGGAACTCTGGTTCGATAGCATGACGCGGTTGATCCAGTTTTGCGACACGCATCCGGTGGCGCATATCATGGGCTGCCATGTGGAGATCAGCAAGGACAACCAGGATTATGCCTATGGCATGACCTACCAGCCCGATGAAGCGCCGGTGCAGATGACGGTCGACGATCTCCGCCACGCTTATGAGGTCGCCAAGACGATCACCAAGCCCGGCATCTATTTCACGGGCAAGGTCTACCTCTGCAACCAGACCCGAGCCACGACGACCATCGACAGGAATCCGTACCGCTACGGCTGAGATCCCGGAGCCTGGGCGCGGATGACTGGAGTCCGTCCCGTTCAAGCCGAACGTCACCCCGGCCTTGTGCCAGGGCCCCGCTCTTCTTCAGCCCCGGCAGGCAGCGGGAGCGAAATCATCCAAGGATTTCAACACGAAATGGCGGAGACGGAGGGATTCGAACCCTCGATACGGTTGCCCGTATGACGCTTTAGCAAAGCGTTGGTTTCAGCCACTCACCCACGTCTCCGGGAAAGGCTGTGGGGGCTATAGCGGCGGTGGCGGGGGCGATCAATGCGGGGTGCGCATTCATCGTCGGGCAATCGGCATTCGGCCTAGAAGCGCGAAAGGGGAGTGTTGCGATGGATCGCGCGGCGGGATTTTCGGGATGGGCGTTGGCGATGCTGATGCTGGCCGGAGCGGCCGGTGCGCAGGTCGAGACGATCGACCCCAATACCGCCGCGGCGCGCGCGGCGGCTCCGGCACCCGCACCTCCCTCCGCGCCACCCTTCGCGCCCGGGCCGCGCATCGCATCGCCCGAAGAAGTCCCACCGCCGCCCGCTTCCGCCCTGCCTTCGCAGCAGAGCGC
>NZ_CAHJXD010000273.1 GCF_903644055.1 Sphingomonas bacterium
AGCAGCGCCATCGCCTCGTCGGGCCGGTTGGCGTGCGCCAGTTCGGCGGCGGCGATGATCTTCATCCGCGCGCCGAACGCCGCCTGCCCCCGGATCGCCTCGACGCCCGCGTCCACCTGCCCCGTCGCCAGCAGCAGCAGCGCGCGCGTCGAGCCGTAATAGGCCGATCCGAGGCCGCCGCCGCGCGACGCCTCGAGGATCTGCAGCGGATCGCCGTCGCCCGCCCCCACCGCGATCCACGCATCGAGCAACGGCACGAGGAACGCGAACAATTTGCCGCCGTTCAGCCGCGCGACCTGCCGGCGCGCGCCCGCCCAATCCTTGGCGCGGATCGCCTCCACCGCGAACAGCAGCGGCCCGTCGGGCGGCAGTTGCTGCTGCTTGTCGAGCAATTTGGCGGCGGTGACCGCCAGCGCCTCGTCGCCCGCCGCTATCCCCTGCCGGAACGCGCGCTGCGCCAGCGTCGTGCTGCTGCCGTCGGTCGCCAGCAGCGCCGCCATCTGCGTGCTCGCGCCGGCCAGATCCCCCGCCGCCTCCGCCGCGCGAAACCGCACGTAGAGCGCGTCGTTGGACGGCGCGGGCGCCGACGCCATCCCCGGCCCGGACAGAGCGAACAGGCCCAGCAGCAATACCCGTCTCACAGCCGCTCTCCGCGCGATTTTACATGTTGGGATAATTGGGCCCGCCGCCGCCCTCGGGCACCACCCAGTTGATGTTCTGCGTGGGATCCTTGATGTCGCAGGTCTTGCAGTGGACGCAATTCTGCGCGTTGATCTGCAACCGGGGATCGCCCTCCTCGGCGCCGACGATCTCATAGACGCCCGCCGGGCAATAGCGCTGCGCGGGCTCGTCGTAGAGCGGCAGGTTGATCCGCACCGGCACGCTCGCATCCTTGAGCGTCAGGTGGATCGGCTGATCCTCCTCATGATTGGTGTTCGACAGGAACACCGAGGAGAGCCGATCGAAGCTGATCACGCCGTCGGGCTTGGGATAGTCGATCGGCGGCACCAGATCCTTGCGCCACAGCCCTTCGTTGTCGCGGTGATGGTGCAGCGTATAGGGCAGGCCCAAGCCGAAATTGCGCATCCACATGTCGATGCCCGCCCACACCGTGCCCGCCACCAGGCCGGCCTTGGCGACCGCGGGCTCGGCGTTGCGCACGACCTTCAGTTCCTTGGCGATCCAGCTCTGCTCGAGCGCGGGCTGATAGCTGTCCAGCGTATCGCTCCGCCGCCCCGCGCCCAGCGCCGCATAGGCCGCCTCGGCCGCGAGCATCCCGCTCTTCATCGCGGTGTGCGTGCCCTTGATGCGCGGTACATTGACGAAGCCCGCCGAGCAGCCGATCAGCGCGCCGCCGGGAAAGGCGAGCGTCGGCACCGATTGCCAGCCGCCCTCGTTGATCACCCGCGCGCCATAGGAAATCCGCCGCCCGCCCTCGAGGATCGCGCGGATCGCCGGATGCTGCTTCCAGCGCTGGAATTCCTCGAACGGATAGAGGTGGGGATTGGTGTAGCCGAGCCCGACGACGAAGCCGAGCGCGACCTGCCCGTTCGCCTGATGGTAGAGGAAGCCGCCGCCGACCTCCGAATTCAGCGGAAAGCCCTGCGTGTGGATCACGCGGCCGGGGACGTGCTTGGCGGGATCGATATCCCACAATTCCTTCATGCCGAGGCCGTAGACCTGCGGCTCGCAATCGCGCTCCAGATCGAACTGGCGCTTGACCTCCTTGGTCAGCGATCCGCGCGCGCCCTCGGCGAAGAAGGTATAGCCCGCATGCAATTCCATGCCCGGCTGGAAATCGGGCTTGTGCGTGCCGTCGCGCGCCACCCCCATGTCGCCGGTCGCGACGCCCTTCACCGATCCGTCTTCGTCGAACAATATCTCGGCGGCGGCGAAGCCGGGGAAGATCTCGACGCCTGCCTCCTCGGCCTTGCCCGCGAGCCAGCGGCAGAGATTGCCGAGCGATCCCGTATAGGTGCCCTTGTTGTGCATGAAGCCCGGCGTGAACAGATGCGGCATCGCGAGCTTGCCCTTGGCCGAGAGGAACCAGTGATGGTTCTCGGTCACCGGCACGTCGGCGAGCGGGCAGCCGTCCTCCTTCCAGTCGGGCAGCAGCTCGTCGAGCGCGATCGGATCGATCACCGCTCCGGACAGGATATGCGCGCCGACTTCGGAGCCTTTTTCGAGCACGCAGACCGAAACCTCGCGGTCCCCTTGCGCCGCGAGCTGCTTGAGCCGGATCGCGGCCGAAAGCCCCGCCGGCCCCGCGCCGACGATCACCACGTCATATTCCATCGACTCGCGGTCGTGCATTCCTCTACCCTCGGTTTCGTCCGGTCATCGCGTGCGCCGAACGCCTCGTCACGAGATCGCGTGTGCCGAGATTGACCTTCTCGTCAAGTATTTGCCTAGTCGAAACGCGTTAAGGGGACGCGGGGGAATAAGCAGATGCTGGCCGCGCTGGCGTTGAGCAGTCTCGATTGGTGGCAGGAAGCGGGCGTCGATACGTTCGTCGACGAGCGTCCGCGCAACTGGCTGGCGCCCGATCGGCTATCGCTCCCGAGCGAAATCGGGCCGGCCGAAAGCGTGGCAACCGGAAGCGCGGCGGCCATCGCTCCCACGCTCCCGGCTGCCGCCTTCCCGGCCGATCTCGCCGCCTTCCGCGCCTGGCTGCTCGCCGAGGCGTCGCTGCCCGGCCATCCCGCCGCGCGTTTCGATGCGCTGGGCGATCCCGCCTGCGGCACCGCGATCGTCATCGATATGCCCGAAGTCGAGGATCGCGCGTCGGGCGCGCTGCTCTCGGGCGAGGCGGGGGCGCTGTTCGATCGCATGCTCGTGCCGATGGGGCTGTCGCGCGACGCGCTATATCTGATCCCGTTCGCCGCCGCGCGCCCCGCGAGCGGCAGGCTCGATGCCGGCGCGATCGCCGCGCTCGCCCCGGCGTTGCGCCACCATCTCGCGCTTGCCGCG
>NZ_CAHJXD010000274.1 GCF_903644055.1 Sphingomonas bacterium
GGTGCCGTATCGGTCGGCTTTTCCGGGATGATGGCGGCGGCGCCGAAGATCGCGGGCCTGCCCTTGAACATCCCCATCATCATCACGCTGTGCCTGCGACGCGCGGCGGCGGGCAGATCGTGCGGCAGCCGATCCAGCAGCAGGCGCATGGCCGGCGCCGCCGCGGCGGCCAGCGGCCGGGGGCTCGTCGTCGAGCGTATGAACAGGCTTTCGCCATCTCGCGTAATGACGAACAGGTTCATCACGTTGGTCCACTGCGTCGCCGCCCACTGCGTATCGAGGCGGCCGTAGAGATGCTCGACCGCCGCATTCCAACGCGTATTGTCCGGCAACCATCGATCGACCGAGTCGGTGTCTCGCGACAGAACGCCCGACACGGCACTCCGCTCGTTCGCCGCGGCATTGGCATTCAGATTGTCGACGAACGAGGCGATCACCATCGCGAACAGCAGGAAGGTCAGAATGAAGGCTCCGCCTACCATCCCGATGATGAGGCCGCTGCCCGCCGGGCGCGGCTTTGCGAATCTTCCCTTCAATATCGTCGCCTCTCTGATGGGGCGACGCCTATTCGATGATGGTTAACAGCTCGTTTGCCGGTCAAAATCATCGTCGGTCAAATTGGGCATTGCGTCTTCGGGCAAACAGGCAAACATCGCGGGCTCGCTGCTTCAAAGGTGAAGGGGGACCATGGCTTCTGCTCCTCCGGGTCGATCGACGGGCAGCGACAGGACCGCCGCGATGCGATGGTCGCCGATGAGGCGATGCCCGGTCGCCCCGCTTCGCCGCGCGTCCGCAACGGTTCACGGGCTGCTGCTGCTCGCGCTCGCAGGATGCGTCGCGAACCCGGATGCGCGCGTGCGCATAGCGTTCGATACGCACGGCATCACCGCAGTCCGCGCACGCGGCATCGCCGACCGCGCGACGATGCGGCGGGTGACGGCGGACGATCCGGTGCGTGTCGCGTCGATCTCGAAGCTCGCCACGGCGATCGTGGTGATGCGCCTTGTCGAGGCACACAGGCTCGATCTCGATGCGGACGTCGGCGCGACACTCGGCTATCCGTTCCGAAACCCCGGCTTCCCCGATGTGCCGATCACGCTGCGCTTGCTGCTGTCGCACCGGTCGTCGCTCGCCGACGGAATCGATTATACGCTGCGGCTCGATCAGACCATAAGGTCGGTTATCGCCGACCCGCGGGTTTGGGATACGGCGCACCCTCCGGCGGGCTTCTGGCGCTATTCCAATCTCAATTTCGCAATCGTGGCGGCGGTTATGGAAGCCGCGACCGGTGAGCGTTTCGATCGTTTGATGGCCGACATATTGTTCCAGCCGCTCGGGCTTGACGCCTGTTTCAACTGGTCGACCTGCTCGGACGATGCGATCAAGCGCGCCGTGGTGCTGACCAATCACGACGGCACGATCCGCAAGGACGATCTGCACGGTCGCCGTCCCGAATGCCTGGTCGTGCCCGCGGCCGACGGATCATGCGACCTGACCGTCTGGAGGCCCGGTCGGAACGGTGCGCTCTTCTCGCCGCAAGGCGGCATGCGGATCTCGATGCGGGATCTGGCCACGATGGGGCGGCTGCTCCTCAACCAGGGCGAGGTCGACGGCGTGCGGCTGCTCACGCCGGCTTCGGTCGCGCTGCTGGAGAGGCCTGTCTGGATTCTCGATGGCGGCAATGGCGACGGCTCCGGCGGGTTCTACTGCCGCTACGGACTTGCTACCCAGACGGTTCCGACCTCGGCGGCGGGTTGCCGTGACGATGTGTTCGGCGACGGCCGAGTGCGTGTCGGACATGCCGGCGATGCCTATGGCCTCCGCTCCGGCCTATGGATCGATCCCGCGACAGGCACCGGCGTCGCCTATTTTGCGACCGCGGTCGATCCCGAGCGTCAGCCGGGACGGCGTTCGGCCTACACCCGTCCCGAGGAGCGGCTCGCCGGCGAGCGACCTCATACAGGCTCCATATCCAGGTCCCGATCGGCGAGTGGCGGAAAGCTTCGGTGACACCCCCGGCACTCGAGGTTTCGGGCCTTCGCCACGGGTTCGGCGATCACATGCTGTTCGATGATTTCGCGCTGTCGCAGAAGCCCGGCGAGCATCTGTTGCTGATCGGCGCGTCGGGCTGCGGGAAGACGACTCTCGTAAACCTGATCGCCGGCCTCCTGACACCCCGGAGCGGCACGATCCGGATCGGTGGGGAGCCGATGTCCGCCCGGCCCGCAGCGGTGCGCGACGGGCTGCGGCGGCGCCGCCTCGGCATCGTTCACCAGACGTTGCGGCTGGTCTCCGCGCTTACCGTGCGGGGCAACCTGCGGCTGGCGCAGCGGCTCGCCGGCGGGAAGGCCGACGACAGGGCGATCGACATATTGCTGTCCGAACTCGGTATCGGGCACCGCGCCGATGCCCGCCCGCGTCAGCTCAGCCAGGGCGAAGCGCAGCGCGCCGCGATCGCGCGCGCATTGATCGGCCGCCCCACGCTGCTCATCGCCGACGAACCGACATCGGCGCTCGACGATCGCAACGCCGAGCGCGTGGCGCGGCGGCTGCTCGCCGCGGCCTCCGACCATGGCTCGACCCTGCTCGTCGCGACCCATGACCGGCGGCTCGAGGCGTTCATCCCCAACCGCGTCGTGCTGCCCGATCGGGCGCGGCCGGGGGAGCCCGCGCCATGATCGCCCTTGCGCTCGCCTATCTGCGCGATCGATGGCTCGCGACCATGCTCAACGTCCTGCTGCTCGCGCTCGCGGTGGCGACGCTGGTGCTGCTGCTCGACGTTTCGACCCAGGCGGCGGATCGGTTCGAAGCGGATGCGCGCGGCATCGATCTCGTCGTCGGCGCCAAAGGATCGCCGTTGCAGCTCGTGCTCTCGGCCGTCTACCAGATCGATGCGCCGACGGGGAACATCCCGCTGGCGAGCATCGATCTGCTGCGCCGCGATCCTTCGGTCGCCATGGTCGTGCCGCTGGCGATGGGGGACGGTTTCCGGGGCTTCCGGATCGTCGGCACCGATCCCGGCTATCTGCCGTTCCGTGGCGCGCGGCTGGCGTCCGGCCGGATTTTCCGGGCCTCGGGCGATGCGGTGGTCGGCGCCGAGGCGGCACGGCGATCGGGGCTGACGATCGGCCGGCGCTTCATCGGCAGCCACGGCCTGGAGCATGAGGGCGGTCCGGCGCACGCGCAGCATCCGTTCACGGTGACCGGGATCCTCACACCCACCGGATCGGTGGCCGATCGCATGATCCTGGTGTCGGTCGAAACCGTGTGGGACGTCCACGGTATCGCCCATCCCGGCCCCGGCGCGGCGGACGCGACGACGATCCCGCCGGAAGTCACGGCGCTGCTGGTCCGCTACCGTTCGGCGTTCGGCGCGCTGCGCGTGCCGCTGATGATCAATCGCCAGACCAACATGCAGGCGGCCTCGCCGGCGATCGAGATCGCGCGGTTGTTCTCGCTGCTCGGCGTCGGCGTCGCGGCGATCCGGGCGTTCGCCTGGCTGCTGGCGATCACCGGCGGCCTCTCGATCTTCGTCGCGCTGACCGCGGCGGCGAGCGCGCGCGAGGCGGACCTGACGCTGCTGCGGCTGATCGGCGCGCGCCGGCGCATGATCGTCGGCGCGATCCTCGCGGAAGGGCTGATCGTCGCGGCGTGCGGCGTGGCGACCGGTGAGCTGATCGGGCATGGCGTCCTGGCGCTCGCCACGGCGACCGTCCCGACGCTCGCCGATACCGGGATCGATCCCTGGCGCCTCGATCCCGGCGAATTGCTGATCGCGGCGCTCGTGCTCGCGATCGGCGGGCTGGCGGCCTTGATCCCGGCGGCGCGGGTCGTTCATGGGGATCTGGCGCGCGTGCTGGCGCGGACGGCATAGGAGACGGCGATGGTCATGCGGATCGGCGATACGCTGCGGCGGGCCATGCTTCTCCTCGCGGTGGCCGCGTCGGGCGCGGTGGCGCAGACCGCCGGCATGCCGGGCGTCAAGGACATCTGGCAGCCGGCCCCGACGCCGGCCGGCGGACTATCCTGGGCGCTGCTGGAATCGACGCGCGTGATCGACCGGCGGGACGCGCATGCGATGGTCTTTTCGCGACCCGGCTTCCCGGCGACGGTGGCGGCGCTCGCCGGCCGCCGCGTCATCGTCGCGGGCTATATGATGCCGCTCGATCCCACGGCCGGGCAAAAGCATTTCGTGCTGCTCGGCTACCCGCCGGGCTGCCCCTACCACCTCCATGCGATGCCCAACCAGTTCGTCGAGGTCTATGCGGCCAGGCCGATCCCGCTCGACGAGACCAATCGCACCGTCATTGCCGGCACGCTCCGGCTCACCGGACAGGACGAAAGCGGCATCTTCTATCGGCTGGACGATGCACGGCGAGGATAGACACGCCTTGCGTTAGCTGAAAGATTTGACAGACTGAACGGCAGACGCCGCATCAGCGACGCAGGACCACACGCCGCAGCGACGACGGGAGAGCGATCGAACCAACAGGAGCCTTGCGATGCCTTTCACGCCACGTCGACCTATGTTCGCAACCGCGTTCGTGCTCACCGCCTCGCTGGTTGCCGTGGCGCCCGGGCGGGCCGGGCCCGGTCCAGTGCCGACGCCCGCGCAGCGCGCGATCCACCAGCGGCTGATCACGCTCGACACGCATCTCGATACCCCCGCCAACTTCGCACGACCCGGCTGGCTGTTCGGCGATCGCCACAGCCTCGATAGCGATTTCAGCCAGGTCGACATGCCGCGCATGGCCGACGGCGGGCTCGATGGGGGCTTCTTCGCGATCTACACCCCACAAGGTCCGCGTACGCCCGAGGCCACGCGCGCCGCGCGCGATTTCGCGCTGATGCGGGCGACGGAAATTCGCGAAACGGTCTCTCGCTATCCGGACAAGATGGAGCTGGCATTCACGGCGGACGACGCGGCGCGCATCGCCGCCGCCGGCAAGATCATCGTCTACCAGAGCATGGAGAACGGCTATCCGCTGTCGGGCGATCTGACGCTGATGGAAACCTTCTACAAGCTCGGCGTGCGCTTGATGGGGCCGGTGCATTTCCGAAACAACGATCTCGGCGACAGTGCGTCCGATCCGGCGGGGCCGGAATGGCACGGCCTCAGCCCGCTCGGCAAGCGGTTCATCGCCGAAGCCAACCGGCTGGGGATCGTCGTCGACGCGAGCCATGCATCGGAGGACGTGCTCGACCAGGCGATCGCCTTGTCCGCGACGCCGGTATTGCTGTCGCATTCGGGGTGCAGGGCGGTGTTCGATCATCCGCGCAACGTCGACGACGCGCATCTGCGCAAGCTCGCCGCGAGCGGGGGCGTCATCCAGATCAACAGCTATGCCGATTATCTGGGGCCGATCCCGCCCAACGCCGATCGCGATGCGGCGCTGAAGTCGCTGGTCACGCGCATGGGCATCCGCCGCGACCTGACGCCGGCGGCGATCGCCACGATGGTGAAGGAACGCAACGCGATCCTGGCACGCTATCCCGGCAGCCGGCTCGATTTCGATGCGTTCTTCAAGCACCTGCTGCACGCGCTGAAGGTCGTCGGCCCCGATCATGTCGGCATCGGGCTCGATTGGGACGGCGGCGGCGGGGTCGACGGCCTCGCGGACGTCTCGGCGATCCCCAAGATCACCGCGGCATTGCTAGCGGCGGGATATACCGAAGCCGATGTCGCCAAGATCTGGAGCGGCAACGTGCTGCGCGTGGTTCGCGCGACGCAGGCCTATGCGATCGCCAAGGCCGACGCGAAATAGCCGCCTGGCGCGCCTCGCCCGACAGGACGAGGCGCACAGGAGCCGACCGACGGTGCCGTCAGATCCCGACCGAGAAGGTCACCTGGAACGTCCGCGGCTGCTGCGGCCGGAAGAAACCGTCTCCCGTGGTGGACGCCGAGATGAACGAGAGCGCGTGCGCGTTGAAGACATTGTCGAGATTGGCGCGCACCCGCACGTTCTTGAGCGGCCCGACGGTGAAGCCGTCGCCGATATCGACATAGGCCGAAAAAATGGTGAAGCCCGGCACGTCCGATCCCGGATCGTTGCGCAGCGTCGACCAGCGGCGGCTGGTGTATTTTCCGCTGAGGTTCGCGACGAGCCAGCTCGCCGGTTCCACCGTCAAGCCGCCCGACACCACCCATTTCGCGCTGTCGGGCAGATATTTGCCGCGCGTCGCGATCAGCGTCGTGCCGGCGGTGAAATCGTCCTGGAACTTGGCGTTGTTGTAGGTGGCGTTGAGGTTGGCATAGGCCAGCCCGCGCAGGAAGCGCGGCTTGTAGGTGCCGGTGAATTCGGCACCATAAGCGCGGACACGACCGACATTCTGGTAGAAGGTCTCGAGCACCGTCGAGCCCGCGAGCGGAGCGCTGTTGGAGGCGATGCGGTTGGCGAACCGGGTATAGTAGAGCGCCAGCGATCCATAGAATTCCTGCTGGTTGGTACGGATGCCGATCTCGAGGTTCTTCGAGCGCTCGGGCTTGGGCGCGGGCACCAGCGCCGGGCTGCCGCTGAGGGCTACCGAGAAGATGTCGTCCATCCCCTTGGGCAGCGCCAGATTCTCGGCATAGGACAGGAACGCCTGTGTGCGCCGATCGAATTTGTAGAGAAGACCTGCCATCGGCAGGAAGAGATCCTGGTAATGCGCGCTGTTGGTCTTGGGACCATAGCCCGCGACCGGAACGCCGCCGACGACGCGGTAATAATCGGCATAGTCGCGATAGCCGGACTGGCGGTAATCGAGCGCCAGTCCCTTGATGCCGACGTCTAGGATCAGCTTGTCGGGAATGATCTGCGCGCTATCCTTGAGGAATAGCTGGGTCGTATCGTGCTTTGAACGATAGTCGCGGCGCAGGAACACCAGCGAACTGAAATCCGGTGGGCTGGCCGGCGAGCCGTCGGTGGTATTGTACCGCGCCTGGGTGCGATGATATTTGTCCACCTCGGCCCAGATGCCCGCCGTCAGCGTCTGCGCACCCACCTGCCAGTGCAGCGTGTTGACTATGCCGTAGCGGTCGCCGCCGACACCCGAGCGGCCATATTGCGTGCCGCGGGGCGCGTTGACCGGCAGCCCCACCGCCCGCTCGGCCAGGTAGCGGGCGTTGCTGTTGGAATAGCTGTCGGCCGATACGCCCGAGCCGGCCTTGTGCTCCCAATAAGGCACGACCTCGTCCCAGACGTTGTCCGCGATGCCGAGATGGAGCGTGCCGCCATAGAGCCGGTCGTTGCGGATGTTGATGGCCAGCCCGTAATAGTTGATCAGGCCGTCGTTCGAATATGGCAGGCCCGCCACCACCTGCGGATATTTCTGGAGCAGCGCCGGCAGATCGCCGGCATAGCCATAGGCGCTGCCGCAACGCCCCACGGCATCGAACGTCGAGGCGACCGCCGGCGTGCAGTTCGCCTGCGCGCGCGACAGGGTCGGGGAATCATAGTCCTTGAAATCGTTCGACACGAACTTCAGCCGCGCCCAGCTATCGCCACCGAGATCGGCATGGAGCATCGCTTCCCAATGCTCGCGATCGACGGTGCCGGTGCCGCGCCACAGGTTGCTCTTCAGCTTGGTGCGGCTGACGAAGGCGCGGATCGGGCCGATGTCGCCCGTGCTCACGCGCACGAACGTCCGCCGCAGGTGATAATCGCCAAAGGTCTGCGACGCGAAGATGCCGAGCTCGTGTTGCGGCAGGATCGAATCATATTCGACGACCGGGCCGAGCGACGAATAACTCGGCAGGCTGACGTCGCCGGCCCCGACCGAGGCGCGAACCGATCCGAGATTCTCATTGTCGACATAGCGAAACACCGGGCTGCCGCCGAACACGTCGCTGCGCCCGGTCGGGATGCCATCGACGACGAAACCGATCTGATCGAGGTTGAAGGCGCGGGTCTGCACGCTGTTGCCGAACTCGTAGAGCCCGAGCGCGCCATCGGTCTGGACGTTGAAGCCGGGCAGCGCCTCGAGCATCTTCAGGCCGGAAATGCCCGATGGCGCCGACAGCAGCGCTTCGCGCGTGACCGCGACCGTGTTGGTGATCCGATCCTCGCCGATCGCCTGCTGCGCCTGCGAGACACGGCGGCCGCTGACGACGATCTCGTCGCTCCTGGCAGGTTCGCCGGCTGCCGTCTGCGCGGCGGCAGGCGCGGCGCAGAGCACCGACACCATAGCGATCGCGGAGATCGAAAACGCGCGCGACGGAATCGCGGACTTGCGGAATGTCATGTATCAGCCTCCCTCGGCCCACAAGGGACCCCTGTTTGGCTTTCAGGCCCTCCCGACGGTATCGCCGGAAAGCTCCTCCCCTCGCTTTCGACGATCGCCACGGACGCTTCGTCACGGAGCAATAAAGCCGACACGCGTGACGGTCGCAAGCATTAAGGATCGATTACGATTTAGAATTTTTGAGCGCAGGACAGCTAGCTACAGGGTTTCAGAAAGCTTGTACTCGGCCGGATCATTCTCGATCGCCTTCCCGCCCTCGTACGGCCTAGATGTGGATCGGCTTGCCCCTCACGGCCATCGCCGCTTCCTTGAACGCCTCGGCATGCGTCGGGTGCGCGTGGCAGGTGTAGGCGATGTCCTCGCTGGTGGCGCCGAACTCCATCGCCTGCGCCGCCTGGGCGATCATCACGCCGGCGGGCACGGCGATCATCCAGACGCCGAGCACCTTGTCGCTCGTGGCATCGGCGATCACCTTCACGAAGCCGTCGGGCTCGTGGTTGGTCTTGGCGCGGCTGTTGGCCATCATCGGGAACTTGCCGACCTTGATATCGCCACCCGCTTCTTTGGCGCGCTCCCTGGCCTGCTCCTCGGTGAGGCCGACGCCCGCGATTTCCGGCGCCGTGTAGACCACGCTGGGGATGACGTCATGGTTCACGATGCCGGTGAGCCCCGCGATATTCTCGGCGACCGCGATGCCCTCGTCCTCGGCCTTGTGCGCCAGCATCGGGCCGGGCACGACGTCGCCGATCGCCCAGATGCCCGGCACCAAGGTGCGGAACTCGTGGTCGATCTCGACCTGGCCGCGTCCATTGACGGCGAGCCCCGCCTTGTCGAGCGCCAGCCCCTCGGTGTTCGCGCGCCGCCCGATCGCGACGAGCACGACATCGGCCGCGATCGTCTCGGGCGCGCCGCCGGCGGCGGGCTCGACCGTCAGCGTCACGCCCGCGCCGTCGCGGGTCGCGCCGGTGACCTTGGTCGATAGCTTGAAGGTGAAGCCCTGCCTCTTGAAGATCTTGTTGGCTTCCTTGCGGACCTCGCCGTCCATCCCCGGCAGGATCTGGTCGAGAAATTCGACGACCGTCACCTTGGCGCCGAGGCGCTTCCATACCGATCCCAGCTCCAGCCCGATCACGCCGCCGCCGATCACCACCATATGGCCGGGCACCTTGGGCAATTCGAGCGCCGAGGTTGAATCGACGATCGCCTCATCGTCCACCGTCACGCCCGGCAGCGGCATGACCGACGAGCCGGTGGCGATGACGATATTCCTGGCGCGGACGCTGCGATCGCCGACCTTGACCATATCCTTGCCCTCGAAGCTGGCGCGGCCCTTGAGCCATTCGACCTTGTTCTTCTTGAACAGATATTCGATGCCGCCGGTGAGCTGCTTCACCGCATCGAGCCGCTGGCCGTGCATCGCATCGAGATCGAGGCTCATGCTATCGATCTTGACGCCCAGCCTGGCGAGCGCGCCCGATTGCGCCTCCTCGAACAGCTCGGACGCATGCAGCAACGCCTTGGAGGGGATGCAGCCGACGTTGAGGCAGGTGCCGCCCAGCGTCTCGCGCGCCTCGGCGCAGGCGACCTTGAGCCCAAGCTGCGCCGCGCGGATCGCCGCGACATAGCCGCCCGGGCCGGCACCGATCACCAGAACGTCGAAATCATAGTCAGCCATTGTTTTGCCTTTCGATTGGCAGTCGTCGCCGCCGCGTCGCCTGCGCACCGATCACGAACAAATTGCCCGTAACGTCATCTTCCTGCGCGAGCGCGAGAAGCCGATCGGCAATCTGATCGGGATCCGTACCCGCCGCCCTGATGTAGATCACCGCCGGGGGGCTTCCAGCATTGCGGCCATAGATCAGATCGGTGAAGTCACGATCGTCGGCAGCAGCCTCGCTCAGTATCGCTTCGTCCGCGGCAAGCGGCGCGAACATCGCTACCCTGCGGACATCATGCCCCGCGCTGCTCAATGCCCGCGCGATCGTGGTTCCTACATTCACGTCCAGCAGGAATCTCAAGCAGCCCGTGCCTGGGCACTTGCAACGAAGCTCTCTTCATCGAGCATGTCGGCCGCAAAGGCGATCGCCGCGCGCATATGCTCGCCCGTCAGTCCGGGATATTCCAGGCCGATCCTCTCCGCGTCCCAGCCGGCGGCCATCAGCTTGAGCAGAAAATCGACCTTGAAACGCGTCCCTCGGAAGATCGGCTTGCCGCCGCCGATCTCGGGATCGGAATAGATGTGGTTACGCCAGTCCATTCGCCATTCCTAAAGATCGATCAGCAGCCGGGTCGGATCCTCGATCGCATTCTTGAGCGCGACGAGGAAGGTCACCGCCTCGCGGCCGTCGATCAGGCGGTGATCGTAGCTGAGCGCGAGGTACATCATCGGACGCGCGACGATCTGACCGTCCTTCACCACGGGCCGCTCCTCGATGCGGTGCAGCCCGAGCACCCCCGCCTGCGGCGGATTGATGATCGGGGTCGACATCAGCGAACCGAACACGCCGCCGTTGGAGATGGTGAAGGTGCCGCCCTTCATCTCCTCCATCTTGAGCGTGCCGTCCTTGGCGCGCTTGCCGAAATCGCCGATCGTCTTCTCGATTTCGGCGACCGACAGGCTCTGCGCGTCGCGGATCACCGGCACGACGAGGCCGTTGGGCGCGGACACCGCGACCGAGATGTCGGCATAATCGCGATAGACGATCTCGTCGCCCTCGATCGAGGCGTTGACCGAGGGCACGTCGCGCAGCGCCATGCACGCCGCCTTCACGAAGAAGCCCATGAAGCCGAGGCGGACGCCATGCTTCTTCTCGAACAGATCCTTGTATCGGGTCCGCGCATCCATCACCGCGGTCATGTCGACGTCGTTGAACGTCGTGAGCATCGCGGCGGTGTTCTGCGCTTCCTTGAGGCGGCGCGCGACCGTCTGGCGGAGGCGCGACATGCGGACGCGCTCTTCCTTCCGCGCGCCGGTCGCGGCGGGCGGAGACGCGCCGGCCGAGACCTGCGGCGGTTCCGGAGCGGCCGGCGGCGCGGGCGCCTT